>JBILMI010000003.1:0-37588 GCA_044375585.1 Luteolibacter sp. | reverse complement strand
TCGTAAAAAAAAGAGGGCTGATTGCAAATGGCCCAAAGAAAGTTTTAGTGATCGGTTCATCGACCGGTTACGGTTTATCCTCGCGTATTGCTGCTGCCTTTGGCGGACATGCTGCGACGATTGGGGTGTTTTTTGAAAGACCTGGCACTGAGGATAAATGTGCGACCGCGGGTTGGTACAACACCGTGGCATTTGAGCGTCAGGCGAAAGAAGCCGGCTTGTATGCGCGATCGTTCAATGGCGATGCATTTTCCGATGAGGTAAAGCAAGAGGTGATCGCTGCGGTGAAAGAAGATCTTGGTCAGGTGGATTTGGTGATCTATAGTTTGGCATCGCCGCGTCGCACCGATTCGAAATCGGGTGAGGTTTACAAATCCGTGTTGAAGCCGATTGGTGAAGTTTACACTAACAAGACGTTGAATACCGGAACGGGTTCAGTGGAGGAAGTGACGATCGAGCCAGCAGAAGGCGACGACATCCAGCAGACCGTAAAAGTCATGGGCGGTGAGGATTGGGAGATGTGGATGGATGCGCTGCTGGAGGCAGGAGTTCTTTCCGAGGGAGTTCAGACGGTTTCCTATTCTTACATTGGGCCTGAAGTCACATGGCCGATTTACAAAAATGGCACCATCGGAAAAGCGAAAGAAGACCTCGAGTCCGTTCAGCGTTCCTTGGATGCAAAGCTCGCGAAGATTTCTGGAAAAGCATGGGTTTCGGTGAACAAGGCGTTGGTGACTCAAGCGAGCTCTGCAATTCCGGTTGTGCCGCTTTACATCTCACTTCTTTACAAAGAGATGAAAGCTGCAGGTAATCACGAGGATACCATCGAACAGATGGATCGCTTGTTGCGGGATCGTCTCTATAGCGGACATCCGCAGCCTGATGAAGCGGGACGCATTCGCGTGGATGACTGGGAAATGCTTCCTGAAATCCAAGAGATTGTCGGCAAACGTTGGCTTGAGGTGAATACAGAAAACCTTTCAGAACTCGCCGACTTCGATGGTTATCAATCGAGCTTCCTTCGCTTGTTTGGCTTCGGATTGGATGGCGTGGACTATAGCGCAGAGAGCGACATCGCTGTATGCGTTCCTTCACTTGCTTGAAAATTTATTTCTTAGGAAGATTTTTTAGCACGAAAGGCACGAAGAATACGAAATGAAGAATGGTTTTTTAAAATCTGTTTGATTCGTGTAGCTTTAGTCCCCTTCGTGATTTTGGTGGTTCATTTTTTTTTCATTTAAAGCATGTCTACAATGTCTTTCCTTCCTGAGCCATATTCACATTCCTATAAGATCGAGCCGAAATTTTCGAAGAGTGCTGTCTATATATCTTGTGAATTCGCGATCGACCAAAGTTTTAAGATTTACTCAGGAGGTTTGGGTTTTCTAGCAGGTTCACACATGCGCTCTGCGGCGCAAATGAAGCAGAACTTGGCTGGTGTTGGGATCTTGTGGACGTATGGTTATTACAATCAAGTCCGAGGCGATGAGGGTCAACTTGCAGTCCAGTTTAGAAAAAATTCCTATTCCTTTATTCAAGATACAGGAATTTTGTTCACGGTGGATATCCACGGCCATCCGGTTTGGGTGAAAGTTTATTATCTGCCGGGAGATGTGTTCGGCACCGTGCCTATGTTTTTCCTGAGCACCGATATCGAACAAAACGATTCGTTATCCAGAGCGATTACGCATCGGCTTTACGATAGCGATGAGCTGCGGCGTATCGCGCAATACATGATCCTCGGTGTCGGGAGTGTGAAGTTATTTGAGGTACTTGGGGTTGAGCCTGACATCTGGCATCTCAATGAAGCTCACGGGCTTTCCGGTGCTTATCAACTGCTGAAGAAATATGGCGAAGTGAATGAAGTGAAGAAACGCTTGGTTTTCACAACGCACACCCCAGAGGAAGCAGGAAACGAGAAACACGATTTCCATTTACTGCAGAAATTTGATTTTTTTAGCGGATTAGATGAAGGTTACGTCCGCCAACTTGCGGCGGTTGACGGCAATGTGTTCAATCACACGTTAGCAGCTTTGCGCCTTGCGAAAAAAGCAAACGGTGTCTCTAAACTACATGGCGAAGTTTCACGCCAGATGTGGAAAAATGCGCCGGGGATTTGTGAGATCACGCATATCACCAATGCTCAGAACAAAAAGTATTGGGCAGATCACGGAATCGAGAATGCACGTATTCACAACGACTCCGATTCTCTGTCCCATCGGAAGCGTGAGTTGAAAGAACGCTTGTTTAGAGTCGTGGCAGATCAAACAGGAAAGTTATTCGATCCAAACATACTCACAATTGTTTGGGCGCGCCGATTTGCTGGTTACAAGCGTCCGGATTTAATCACACATGATATGCGGTTGTTTCGTGAAATGCTAAACACGAGCAACTATCCTGTGCAAATAATCTGGGCGGGTAAGCCTTATCCCTTCGATTATTCAGCGATCAATACGTTCAACCACTTGATCCATTTGACCAAAGATTTTCCAAATGCTGCGGTTCTCACGGGTTATGAATTAGAGCTCTCACGGTTTTTGAAAAACGGTGCGGATGTTTGGTTAAATAATCCTGTGGTAACGCGTGAAGCATCCGGCACATCAGGCATGACTGCGGCAATGAATGGCGCGGTCAATTTGTCCACCTTTGATGGCTGGGTCTGTGAATTTGCGAAGGATGGGAAAAACAGCTTCATCATTCCACCAGCGGATCGTGGTATCGATTGGGAAGAACGCGATAAGCAAGATATGTTAGGGTTCTACTCCAAACTCAATGAAGAGATTTTACCGCTTTACTATGATGATAGAGCAAAGTGGGACAAGATTGTCATGCAATCACTCAACGACATCGTTCCGTATTTTGATTCCGACCGGATGGTGACGGAATATTATGAGGTGATGTATGCGTGAGTGCCTTTTTTTAAATCAAAAATTAGCAATCTTAGCTCATCTGTCATCAATTCATTCTTGAAGAAGCCGCTTTTGTTAATCGGTTTGATAGACGATTGATCATTGACTGCGCTTCACTCCTTCAAGCGGCAAGGCCTTCGTCAGATTATACCGCGTTCACTAGCGCGCACACTGCTTTGTTGATTTTGAATTTTAGAATGAAGATAAGATTAGATTTCTAACTTAGCAGTTTCTTCGAGGTCGTTTCATCAAATCGGCTCATTCAAAACTCTGTTCTTGCAAGACGGTTTCCTTAATGCACATTAGTTGCGTGAGAGGCTCCCCGTTGATACGCACAGCTTTAGTTTTATTGGCGATCCTTGCCTCGGGTTTCGTATTCTCACAGCTGACATCCAAGCAAGATGCGGCAGTGCCAGCGCAGTCTCACGATGCTTCAGTGGAAGCGCTGATTTCAGCCCGATTCTATCTCACGCTCTCGGAGTCGGCGGAATCGGTTTCGATTCAATCTGGTGATAAGGTTTTAACTCAAAATGTGGTTAAAGACGGCTTGTTTACAGGAGAAATTAATATCGATCCGAAATCTCCGGTGGTCTATTTGAAGGTGAATTGGGCGGATCTTGGTGGGCGACACGGATTTGCGAAATTGGCGATCGAAGCAGCGGGGCAAAATACCGTCACGCAGGTGTTCGATGCTGAGGGAAACATCGATGATTTTATGGAGCTATCATTTTGAAAGAAGAAAGCCATCACGACTGTTGCGCACATCATAGCCATCATCACGAATTAGTGATCGAGGGGCTGACGGTGGCGTATCGTGATATCTTGGCACTTGATGGTGTTTCCTTCGCGACTTCTTGTGGAAATCGCGTGGCATTGGTAGGACCTAACGGGGCTGGGAAATCGACTTTACTGAAAGCGATTGCTGGATTGGTTTCGCGGCGTGCGGGTAATATTTTGTGGCGCGGAACTTCCGTGAATAAGTGGTCGCGAGAGTTTGCGTATTTGCCGCAACGCGAGGAAGTCGATTGGTCTTTTCCGATCACTGTTAGAGGTATGGTGGAGATGGGTCGATATCCGCAGACCAGTTGGTGGCGCACGTTCTCAGCCGAAGATCATGCGGCGGTCGATAGAGCCTTGGAATCGCTGAATTTGCAGAATCTTCAGCATAGGCAGATTCGTGAGCTTTCAGGAGGTCAGCAGCAGCGCGCGTTCCTTGCGAGGTCATTGGCACAAGAGGCACATGTGTTGTTGCTAGATGAGCCGTTCACGGGACTGGATCGCAATGCTTCGATCCTGTTGGGTGATCTTTTAGCAAAACTTGCGGCTGAGGGACGTTTGATCATCGCTTCTCATCACGATTTAGGATCGGCGTCTTTGTTGTTTGATGAAGTCCTAGTTCTTAATACCCAGCAAGTTGGCTTCGGTCCTGTGGGATCGGTTTTAACTCCATCACTTATCGCAAAGACCTTCGCGGTTTTAGAAACCCATAGTCATGTTTGAGGAACTTTTAAATAGTCCATTTTACCAACGCACTCTGGCGGCGGCGGCATTCATCGGTTTCACTAATGGATTCTTCAGCGGCTTTGTGGTGCTGCGTAGAAATGCGTTATCGGTTTCCGCTTTGTCTCATACGATGTTGCCGGGGATTGCGTTAGGGATTTTGATCACCGGCTATCTTTCCCAGTGGAATGCGTTTATCGGCGCGTTGTTCGCGGCGTTATTGGTGGGTTTGGGATCGCTTGCAGTTGCTCGTGGAAAACGGATTGCAGAAGGAACCTCGCTCGCCGTTCTCTACACAGCTGCATTTGCTGCAGGTGTTGCGATTCTCCCAAAATTAGAAACTCGCAGTGAGCTAGAGCATTGGTTGTTTGGAGATATTCTTGCGATCGGAAATGCCGATCTTTGGATCGTTTATTCTATGGGCGCAGTGATTTTGATCGCTGGTAATTTATTGATGCGGCCGTTGTTGCTAACCTTGTTTGAGCCAAATGTCGCGGCAGCGCAGGGCGTGCCGACCCGTATCATGCAATACCTCGTTTTCATGTTGTTGGTGCTAGCGCTGGTTTCATCGCTTCAAGCAGTGGGTTGTGTGCTTTCTGTCGGACTGCTCGTCACTCCAGCTGCGACGGTCTCATTACTCACGGATAAAACTTCCGCCTTATTTTGGGGTGGGGGATTGATTGGTGGAATCGGCTCCGTAGTAGCGGTTTTTTTATCGGGTTACTTCGGGATTTCACCTGGTCCTGCGATTGTCATCCTACTCGGAATTTTGTTCATTTTAGCCTATCTGTTCAGCCCAAAATACGGTCTTCTCGTCCCGAAATTTATTTTCAATCGCCGACCATGAATGATCTTTCTGAAGCCCTTAACGCCGCCTTTAAATCGGGAAAACTCTTAACTTCATCAAAAGCAAACATCGATTCCTTGTTAGCTGGAGCGGCAAGTGATTTACCGAAATGCGCAGTCAGTGAACTTTTAGCAGAAAATAATTATTCTGAACTCAACGATCGTTTTTTTAAAACTCTCGCCTTCGGCACGGGAGGACTTAGGGGACGGACTATTGGGCGTATGATCACAGCATGTGAGCAGGGAGCGGGTGGACCAAATGGACGTCCAGAGTTTCCATGCGTTGGCACAGCGACGATGAATTATTACAATCTTTCCCGAGCGGTTCGTGGCTTGATTGCCTACGTGAAAGCTTTCGTCGGAGAGCGTGAACAAAAAACGACCTTTGTATTTGCTCACGATACGCGTCATTTCTCGAAAGACTTCGCTGATTTCTGTGCCAAAGTTTGTGCGGATCACGGCTGCGATGCCTATGTATTCGATGGCCCACGTTCGACACCTGAGCTGTCGTTTGCGGTTCGCCAGCTCCGCGCGGATTCAGGCGTGGTGATTACTGCTAGTCATAACCCATCGCACGATTGTGGCTTCAAAGCTTATTTCAATGATGGTGCACAAATCGTCGAGCCACACGCGACTGCGATCATTCATGAGGTGAACTCAGTAATCAGCGAACGCTATGAGCCCTTGCCGTTAGCTCAACAGGGAACGATCAAAACTTTGGGTGCAGATTTTGATGCGGTTTACATCACATTATTGAAAACCTTGTTGTTGCAGCCGGAACTTTTGAAAACGACATCGACTAAAATGGTTTTCACAAACCTTCATGGCACAGGAGGTCACATAAACGTACCGATGCTTAGAGAATTGGGTTTCGAGGTTCTAACCGTTCTCGAGCAGGATGTTCAGGATGGGCGTTTCCCAACGGTCGATTCACCGAATCCAGAAAACGGGCCAGCGCTTGCGATGGCGATCCAACTCGCAGAATCTTCTGGAGCGGAAATTGTCATTGGAACTGATCCTGATGCCGACCGCATGGGAGTTGCAGCACGTGATGATTCAGGAAAAATGGTGCTGCTCACCGGCAATCAGATTGGTTCATTGATGGCGTGGTATCGTTTAAAAACCATGTTTGAATTGGGCTGGATCAGTCATTCGAACCGCACCCGCGCTGTCCTGATTAAAACTTTCGTAACCACTGAGTTACAAACCGCTATCGCCGATTCGTTCGGGGTTTCCGTGGTCGATACGCTCACTGGCTTCAAATACATTTCTGCGAAGCTCAAGAAATACGAGGATGCGATTCCAGCTGATAAGAAAGGGGATTATCGTAGTCTTTCCGAAGCTCAAACTCGTGCGCTACGTCTTGAGTATTCGCGATTCTTTGTCTTTGGTGGTGAAGAGAGTTACGGTTATCTCGGATCGGATGCTGTGCGTGATAAAGATGCCAACGGCGCGGCACTGATGTTCGCTGAGGTAACTGCTTACGCGAAGTCGATCGGAAAATCTCTGCCTGGTCTTCTTGATGAGCTATTCGTGCAGTTTGGGTATTTCCTAGAAGTCGGCAAATCACTCACCATGGAAGGTGCAGATGGCGCAGCGAACATTCAGGCGCTTGCTAATTCTTACGCAAATCAGCCACCGCAAGTGATCGATGGATCCGAGGTCACTCGTTTCCGTGATTTCTCTGCACAAGATATCTACGACCAAGAAGGCGATCTATTGCCGAAGGAAAAAATGCTATTCTTTGATTTAGCGGATGGACGTTCGTTCGCAGTGCGTCCATCTGGCACAGAGCCGAAGATCAAATACTATCTTTTCGGAAAATCGAAAGTTAGTGGTAATCTGACTGAGACAAAGCAACAAGTTACGGCTTCGATTGACGCTCTGTGGAAATGGATTGAGATGGATGCGAAGTCGCGGGGGTGAGAGGAAGTTCTGATAGGTAGGTCAACACGCCGTTGTTGACCGTGAAATAAAAAGGTTGGTGCTGAAGCAAGGTCACACGCCTGTCAGAAAGATCGCGCGTTGCGAATTTGAATTAGGTCGCCGACGGCGCGGCGACCCTACCTATTAAACCACCGACTTCGCAACTGAGTCTAACATGCCGTTGACGAAGCGATTCGAATCCGTCGTGCCAAAGCGTTTTGCGAGTTCGATGGCTTCGTTGATGATTACTTTATGAGGGGTTTCGGTTTTGATGAGCTCGTACGTGCCCAAACGCAGCACCGCGCGATCCACGGGATCGATCCGTTCAGGTGAGTAGTTCTCGACGAGGGCGGAGAGTTTCTCATCGATCTCCGGTTTGCAGGCGAGAACGGCGTCCACTAAAGCATCTGTCTGAGTACGGAGAGCGTTGATTTCGGCTTTGGATTGACGGATTTTCGCGAGGTCAGCTTGATCTGGGAAACTCTCTGGAGTCTCAACCATGCGTAGGCGATCTGAAATACGTTGCAAGCGGCGGATCGTTGCGTTCAGCGCTTCGAGTTGTGCTTTTAGAATTGGTAAATCCTCGCTGGACTTAAGAAATATATCGCGATTGAAAGCGAGGTCGCGATCAACGGCAAAAAAATTGGAAAGAGCGGAATCAAGTTCGTCAGCAACGTCTTGGTCATCACCGGCTTTTGGAGCTTTTTCGATTTTGGAGAATGCAATGCTCCACGAGGATTCTAGAGCGAGAAGTCGATTCATCTCTTGAAGAAGAGACTCGGCAATTGGCAGGGCGGAGATATGGGCTTTAGCCACTTCCGCGCGTTCGACAAATTCAAAGAGTCTAGTTTGGCGACCGATCGCTAAGTGTTGGACCGTTCGGAAAGTTGCGATGGATAAGTTTTTACGATCCGACTCCGTGAGAAACTGCCAGAATGGCTCGCGTAGCTCTGCGGGCGAGGCTCCGCCTTCGATATCGGAACAGTAGAGAAATTGGATGGCTGCTTCCCGTATTTGCCTGCGACTTGGCATGTCTTTATCTAAGGTTGTTTGGGGATGATTTAGGAATCGATTTTTCGATTTCTGTGAAAACGTCGATCATAGCGACCGCTGCTCTTGCTGCTTCTCTGCCACGATTCATACTTGCTGCGATGCAGCGGGCATGGGCTTGTCTCTCATCTTCGACAAGAAGAACTTCGTGAATAATTGGAACGCAGTTTTGAACGGCGAGTTCTTGAAGGGATGTTGTGACCGAGGATGCTACGAGGTCGGCATGCTGGGTGTGGCCACGAATGATCAAACCGAGTGTGATGATACAGTTGATATCGCTTCGTTGTATTAATTTGGAAACCACGACAGGAATTTCGAAAGCGCCTGGAACACGAATGAGATCAATGCGTGCCATGGGAATGAGTTCTCCGAGCTCGGAAATGGTATTTTCGACGAGGGCATCCGTGAACTGCTCATTGTATTTTGAAGCAACAATACAGACCTTAGCCTTGTGATTGAAAATTCTTGGTTTGGTTTGAAGAGCATTCGACATGCCTTGGCTATGAAGGTATGCGAAATAAATGTCAACTGGCAGGGAAGAACAAATGTGAGTTCTTTATCTGATGAAAATCACATTATTAGGCAGCCAGGGCAGTTTTGGACGAAATGGCCGGGTTCAATTTCAGTAAGCTCAGGTTGGGACTCAGATAAGCAAAGGTTGGGATTTCCCAATAGGTTACGGGGTTGAAATGCACAGCCTTTAGGAGGATTTGTGAGATTTGGTGGGAGTCCTGGAATGCTCATCAATGGCTGACCCTTGGGCTGTGCTGCTGGGATCGATTTCAACAAGGATCGAGTGTAAGCGTGGAGAGGATTACTGAATAGGTCCTTGCGCTGAGCGCTTTCCACGATGCGCCCAGCATACATGACATTGATATGGTCACAGACTTCAGAAACAACCGCTAAATCGTGAGTGATGAAAATGATCGAGGTGCCGAGCTTTTTCTGTCTATCTTTGATTAAGTCTAACACCTGCTTTTGAACCGTGACGTCGAGCGCAGTGGTAGGTTCATCGCAAATGAGAAGCTCCGGTTTGGTGATCAAAGCCATTGCGATCATCACGCGTTGGCGCATACCGCCAGAAAACTCGTGAGGATATGAATGTATGCGTTTTTCCGGCTCAGTGATTCCAACTTCTGCAAGAGCATCAATGGCGCGGGTTAATGCGGCCTTGCCTTTGATGTTTTCATGCAGCTCCAGTGGTTCGGTGATCTGATCGCTGATCCGCATGTATGGATTGAGCGAAGTCATTGGATCTTGGAAAATCATCGAGATTCGTTTTCCACGTATTCTTCGGAGAACTTTCTCGCTTGCGCTGAGGAGATCAATTCCATCAAACATTGCCGTGCCACGCACGATACGTCCTGGAGGCGTGGGAATCAGGCCGAGCAAGGAGTAGCAGGTGACTGATTTTCCAGAACCCGATTCTCCCACGATTCCTAACGTTTGTCCGCGCTCGAGTTGGAACGAGACATCTTCAACCGCATGAACCACTCCGTTTCGCGTGTGGAAGCGTGTGGTCAGGTGGTTAACGTCGAGGAGCATGTTGGAAAATTATGAATTCTAAGTTTTAAATTCTAAATGAAGAACTGGATGAATTCGAATTAGGCTTTATCTAAAATGGAATTCCAGTGCTCGATGTTGTCTTTTTGAGCAGAGAAAAGCTCGGTAGTATCGTCATGGATGGTGACGGATATGATTTTATCACCGACTCCGTTGAACTTACAGCCGCGTTCACCGGTGTTGTTTTTACCGGTGATTTTTTCGACGACATCCATGCCGTTGGTAACTTGACCAAATACGGAATGCCGGTTGTCGAGGAACGGAGTGGCGGTGGTGGTGATAAAGAACTGAGATCCGTTGGTTCCTGGGCCAGCATTTGCCATAGAGAAAACGCCTGGAGCACGGTGACGAAGGTCAGGATGGAATTCATCTGCAAACTTGTAACCCGGGCCTCCGCGGCCGCTTTCTGTAGGATCGCCACCTTGAAGCATGAAGCCTTCAATGACACGGTGGAAGGCAACATCTTTGTAGTAACCGCGCTGCGAGAGGTTGAGGAAGTTCGCGCAAGTGATCGGGGCTTTAGATGCATAAAAGGTTGCGTCAATATCGCCTGCGGTGGTGTGGAGTGTGATTTTAATATCGTTCATGATCTTGAAAAAAGTCTGACGTCGAAATGGTGGGGAAATCTTCTCTGTCATCCAAGCCATATTTCGTGCATTTCGAAAAGGAGCGGGGGGGGGCGCCGCTCCCTGATGTTGAAAGTATCTCAGCCACATATTTAATCGAACGGTGTGAGACCGTTTCGCCTCATGCCGTGAAGATACGACAGCTCCCCATTTTGCGACTTGGACAAATCCTTCCCATTTTACATTCTCTACCCGTGAGCCAAACGCCATCAGATTGGGATAACAGTAAGGACATTGCCAAAAGCAAGCTGCGAGATCGCGTATCTCGTAGGAAAATGTTAGCATACTGGCTATTATTTGTTCTGGCTTGGATCGTGCTGGGACTGTGGGTCATCGATGGATGGCTGGCAGAATTCCCTACGCGCTTCGTTGCTTGGTGGTGTGCCTGTTTATTGATCACTCTCATTCTGATCATTTTTGCACTCTATGATGCATTATCCGTGGTGCGGGAGGAGAAACATAATAAAAATCAGTAATCTAGTAATATACATCATGGGATTACCCACACTTGTTCCTAAAGATGATCACACTTGAATTCACACCTTCCTTAGATGAAAAGTTTACGAATCACCGAGTGAATATCCTGAGCAGTATGGACCGTGTGTTGAGATCCGATGAGAACGGGCTTTTCTGATTCTGGAACCTTATCGCGGCCGTGGGAGCCTTTCACGAGTGATGCATCGAGTGGAATGACATCAAGGAGGCCTCGGATACCGAGTTTCTTTTTAAGTAAGAACTTCGCGATTTTGAGCCCCGGCAGTGCAATATCTGGATCGATGAAAAGTTCACACGGATCGTAACCGGGTTTACGATGAATATCGATAGTCCGAGCAAAGTCTGGGGCTAGGGCATCATCATTCCAAAAGTAGTAGGTGAACCAAGCACTAGGCGTGGCAATGGCGATGAGGTCACCTGAGCGGTTGTGGTTACGCTCGCGGATCTCATCGATCCCTGAAGTTTTCTCTAACAAATTTCGAACTTCATCTTTAATGGATGGATCGTTGATGTAGATATGGGCAACTTGGTGATCTGCAACCGCGAATACTTTGCAGCCACCGTAATCAAGCATTTCATGTCCGAGTTCGTTTTTGATAGAGAGCCAACCTTTCTCGCGGAATAGACGATTGATATGAATAGGCTGATCGACAGGGGAGATGCCGTATTCAGAGAGAAGGAGCACACGAATACCGCGCGACTCATAGAAAGCAATAAGGTCGGTGACGACGTGGTCGATGGCTTGAACTTCTTTGGCTATGTTATCTGCGGATGGGCCGTCTTTTTGTAGGCAGTAATCCAGATGAGGAAGATAGACGAGAGAGAGGGTTGGTTGGTGCTTATCCTCTACCCATTTTGCGGACGCGGCGATCCATTTCGATGATGCGATTCCTGCGGCTGGGCCCCAAAATGCAGGGAAGGGGAAGAGTCCGAGATCTGCTTTAATTTCATCCCGCATCTCCATAGGCTGAGTGTGAATATCGAAATGTTTCGATCCATCGGCGGGATAGAGTGGGCGAGGCGTGATGGTGAAATCTGCCGAGGAATACATGTTATACCACCAGAACAACTTCGCACAGGTGAAGTCCGGAACCTTTTCTGATAGGTCGCGGCGCAGAGTATCCCAGATTTTTTCACCGTGGACGATGTGATTAGACTGCTTCCAAAAACGGACTTCAGCAGTTTCGCGGTCATACCAGCCATTGGCAACGATGCCGTGTTGCTCGGGAGGCGTGCCGGTTAGAATCGACGACTGAGCAGTCGTGGTAAGGGCAGGGAATGCAGGTGTGTAGGTTTGTAGGCCGTGTATTTCAGCGAACGCGGTCATCCCTGGAGCATTTACGCCAAGCAGAGATTTTGAGAGGCCTACGATATTTAATACGGCGAGTCGCATGTTTGGTGGGACTTTATGCGTCAAATCACAAAGTCCAAGCGAGAAGTATGGGTAGAGTGCCATCGCCGAGGGCACCGCATGAAATAAGGGAGAAATTAATTTTTCCTAGGAGAATCAAATACGTTTCGCTTCGTGCGGCCCCCTCGGCGATGGCGCCCTACCAAAGATGGAGTCCCACCAATACACAATATTTATGAGTGCTTGATGTTCTGGTGCAGATTGGAAATATGAGCCCATGTTCAAAAAGGTGGTTGAGTCGTTAGAGAAGGCGAATGTTCGGGCGAAACTGAAAAACGGCGGTTTGATGTGTCCAGATTGTGGGGCGCCGGCTGGAGATCTACCTAATAATTGGGGTGAAGTGATGGTATGTAAATCGTGTGGGGCGAGGGCCTCACTGGGTGAATGGGCGAACTCGTCAGATCCAGAAAAAAGAGTAGGCTCTGCGGATCAACCTCCGGTTGGTACGAAAATTCGCCGTGAAACCATAGGTGATCATCAGGTCGTTTGGCATATTCCTGCGGTTGGAAAATTTGGATTCTTTTTGTTCTTTGCCGTATTTTGGTTGTTGATCACGGGCGCAGTTAGTGGCGGATTCTTTATCGCGTTTCTAACGGGTAAGGAAATTGAGGGAGATGGACCTAAGTGGGTCATGATTCCATTTTTCGCGGTTTTTTGGGCGGTCGGGTTGGGTATGTTGTATGCTGCTTTCAGACAAAAGTTTCTAAAATACACCGTTACGGTCGGCAGTGATAAGATCACGCTGAGGAAAGATATGTTTGGAAGGACGAGTGAGAAGTCGCTTTCTAAATCCTCCGTTAGTTCAATTTCACAAGCGGAGTTTTACCAACAGAATTACAAACCTATCTACGGGATCGAAATTCGTGGTGCTGATGGAAAGCTACGCTTCGGGTCAGCTCTGACTGCTGAGGACAAGGCTTGGTTGGTTGCGGATTTTAAGACGGTTATAGCAGGCGTTAAGAAATCAGAAAATAGTCAGGGGGCTGGCGATACATCGCGGGGCTTAGCACCGATCAAGTTAGGTGTTCCAAAAACTGCTTTCTCTGTGGCAATTCCAAAACCAGGGAAGAGCGCGATCATTGGCTCTTTGATTTTTGGACTCATGGGAATTGGATTTATTTGTATCGGAATATTCGCCATCCAGGGTGAGCCAATACCTCAAGGAGCTCACGAAGCTGGTGGTGCATTTGCTTGGTTTATTTTTCTATTTGAAAATGGATTCCGTACGATTTGGACTTTGATTTCTTCAGTTTTTGCAATCTTGGGAATTGGAATGACTATCTCGACTTTGAGGGCGATGGGTAAAGATCGATGCATCGAAGGTAATGAAGAGGAGGTTTCGATCCGTACATATCGAAACGGATTAATATTGGAAAATCGTTCGTTTCCTCGTGATCAGGTTTATGATATCCGAGGCATCATTACCGGTGCATCTAACAACAAATCGATGAAGCGTGTGGAGCTAATTGTTGGAAATAAAACCGAAAAGATCGCCGGTTGGATGGATGGAGATTTAGCGGATCAGTTGATTGCAAAAGTGCGAGCAGCACTGGGTAAATGAGGGGATATCTGAGCGCCGCAGGCTTAGATCTCAACTTCATCCCCAAGCTTCGCGACGCTGATATCTTTTCCTGTTTCTAACAGCGCTGCTTGCAGTGCTTGTGCGCCCTCGGGTTCACCATGGACGAGCCATGTTTGTGTTTTTGGACCTGCGATGTGATTGTAATAATCGACCAATTCTGAGTGATCTGCATGACCTGAAAAGGAATCGACGATTTCGATGTGTGCATTCACATGGAAAGAATCACCGAGAATATTGACCTGTTTCAAACCGTCACGAATCCTGCGTCCGAGGGTTCCTTCTGCGCAGTAGCCAACGAAGAGAATGGTGGTATTTGGATCTTCGATGTTGTTGCGGAGGTGGTGAAGGATTCGACCAGCTTCACACATGCCAGAAGCAGAAATGATAATTGCAATGCCCTCGAGATCATTGAGTGCTTTGGATCCTTTAACCGATCGGACAAGGGTGAGATCTTCAAATCCAAAGGGATTTTGTTTTTCAAACAACGTTTCGTAAACTTCTTCGTTAAACGAGTCTGGATGGAGTCTATAAATTTCCGTGGCGCTCACCGCGAGGGGACTATCGACAAAAACTGGGATAGCTGGAATTTCTTTAGAAGTGAACATTTCATTCAGAACATAGAGTAATTGCTGAGTCCGTTCGACGGCGAAGGAGGGGATTAAGATTTTTCCTCTGCGTTTAATTGCTTGTTTGATGACTCGGCTAAAATGCTCATCAAAACCCGGAGGTGCGTCGTGCTCACGACCACCGTAGGTGCTTTCCATTAAAACGTAATCGACATCTTTCACTGCAACCGGATCACGTAAGACTTCATTGCCTCCACGTCCGACATCACCGGAAAATAGAAAACGTTTCTTCTTACCATCGCTCTGATCTTGGATATCTAGAACTACTTGAGCCGATCCAAGAATATGCCCGGCATCGACAAAGGTCAGCTCCACACCATCGGCAATGTGAAGCGGACGATCATAACTAAGCGTGACAAATTGTCGGAGGCATTTTTCTGCGTCTTGCTCAGTATAGAGTGGGGTAGCATCTGGCAAACCAGCGCGCTTGCGATGCTTGTTCAGCCACTTGATATCGCTCTCCTGAATATTTGCACAATCACGCAACATGATCTGACAAAGATCGCGAGTCGCATGAGTGGAAAAAATACTACCTTTGAAACCTGAGCGAGTGAGATTTGGGAGATTACCGCTATGATCAATGTGGGCATGGGAAAGAACAACGACATCGATGGATTCAGGGTCGAAGTGAGGAAAGTGGCAGTTGATCTCGTAAGCATCTTTGCGATGACCTTGATAAAGTCCGCAATCGAGAAGGATGTGCTTGCCATTGATTTCAAGCAGATGCTGAGAGCCAGTGGTGGTTCCAGCTGCCCCACAAAATTTGAGTTTCATAGTTTAATATCATCTCACTGAATGAGGTCTCTGCAAAGAAAATAAGTCTTGTGGGACTTATATGACCTATATCTTTTTAGAGAAACTTCTGAAATACCAACGAGTCACGTCCGCTAGCAATAAACTGCTCACGGCGCTTTTCTGGCAATGCATTAAGATCAGACAGCGCGTAGTCCGCGCGAGTGAAAAAATCCGCGGCACGGTTCGTTAAAACAACCACTCGAGGGATTCCTTTTTGTTTAGCGAGAGCCTCCGCATGTTCGACGAGCTCAAATCCATAGCCGCGACCTTCGTGGGCTTGCTTGACATAGAGACAGGCAATTTCCGCGCAGTTTTCTGATGGATATTCATGCAAGGCAACACAACCAACGACGTTATCATCGATAGACATAACGCAGTAATCGCCGATGCGTGCTTGAATATCTTCGTAGGTCCGAGCAATGAGTTTGGTGCGACGCACAACGCGTCCGATCATACCGAGCAGTTCGGGGATGTCTTCGTCGCGTAATTCACGGATGACCCGATAGCTATCAGCATGCACCATGGTGCCAACACCTTCGTTAGAGAAAAGTTCATCGACCAACACACCTTGTTGCCGACCGTTGAGAACATGGACCCGTGGCACACCAAGATTACAGGCATTTGCCGCGGCGGCGAGGAGTTCACGACCCTCGACGTTTTCGGATTTTAATACATCTGGAACATCCGCAGCGCGAATCGCGTGCGCGGGTTGGCCGTTGACCAGAATACCTTGCTGCAAAAGTGCGATCACTTTGGAAACTCCAATGCGTTTTGCAAAATCGACGACCTCTATATCGAGTGGACCTATACCTGAGGCATCAATGATGGCTGATTGGCCTCGGTTCAGGATGTCTTTCACTTCCTTAGCGGCGAGCTCATCAGAAATCGGCAGGGTGACTCGAGCGGCCATGATTTCACATTCAAGTGTCCAATCATAAAGATCTTTGAGGTCGCCACCAAGAACACCTAGAACAAGCTTTACCCCAAGGTCTTCAAGAACAGCTAAATCTAGCAAAGTTTCAGCAACCGCGGGTTCTGGAAGAAGATCTGCTTCGATCAGTACGCAAAAAACCTTTCCCCGGAACTGGGGTATATACTGAAGCACGGCGCGTAAGTCACTTTTCTCTACCACGCGGAGGAACGTAGCGTGAGAATTCCAGATTGGAAACTTCAATGATCCTAAAATAGGTAAACTAGGAATTCTTGACCAACAGAATGATGGACAGGCAGCGCTGATACAGCGCAACCTAACTGCGTGAGCGAAGTGATGATAGAAACGAAGGATTTGCACAGGAGCTATCGGATCGGAAAAAAATCGATCGAAGTGCTTCACGGAATCGATCTACAGATCCACAACGGCTAAATGGTGTTTCTCTGTGGGCCCAGTGGCGCAGGTAAAACGACTCTACTATACACTCTGGCGGGATTAGAGAGACCGGAGCGGGGCAGCGTGCATATCGCTGGAACGGATCTTTATCAGCTGGGCCGCAAGCAGCAGGCCGCGTTTCGGAATCGCTCAATTGGATACGTGTTTCAAAATTACCATTTATTGCCTGAACTGACTGCTTTGGAGAACGTCGCGGTGCCAGGTGCGATCGCGGGGTTTAACCATACAGAGGCAGCCTTGCTCGCCTTGGAGCGAGTCGGATTGAAAGATCGAGCGGATCATTTGCCTTCGGAAATGTCGGGAGGTGAACAGCAACGAGTTGCGATTGCTAGGGCGATTGTGAATCAGCCGGCAGTGCTTTTCGCAGATGAGCCAACCGGTAATCTCGACTCAAACACCAGTAAAGAAATTATGGAAATACTTCTACAACTCGCTGATGAACATGGTGTTACATTAGTTGTTGTAACTCACGATCAGGGTCTTGCGAAAGCAGGTGACAGAACCTTGATCATCAAGGATGGAAAGGTGACTTGATCGAGTCTCAGGACGTCACTGCAATCTATGTTTTGCTTCGATTGCTGCCAGAAATCATTTGAAGTAGTTCTTCATTGCTCGTTGCTCATCGGAATTAAGTGGATTCTCTCCAGATGCGGTCACCGCCGGCGCCTTTGCCTTTGGTGGCTGGTCCGCCAGAGGATAAATTGGAGGCTTGTTGCATCCAGTAACATTGGTTTCAGTAATGGTTTGCAGCCACACCAGTCAAATCAATCAGAGTTATCTCTGGCTGCGACTCGTTTTTTTACGATGCCTGGATCTTCTGATTTATTTCCTATCAGGGAATATAGCCCGTTTCCTTTACTCATTTTTCGATTTGGCATTACATATATTGTAACAAGTTGAAATAAATTACGACAAAGTAGTCAAGATGAGCATTTGAGCCAAAAAACGAGCTCGTGAGTGATTATAGGTGTATTGTCTGAAACCAGAATCTCTGGCCAATCTAGCTTAGCGATGAGTTCATTGTGTCGCTGGTATCCACGCTTCATCCAAAACGAATCATGATTTCTAAAATTCTTTGGCTGCGCTGGATGAGCATCAGGTCGGATCACCGAACAAAATGCGTTGATATTGTAATAATGAGTTTTCGACCATAGCTCGCGTAGGTCAAAAAACTGATGCCCGATACCTTGTCCGCGGAATTCTGGTAAAAGCACAGATTCTCCAAAATAAGCGATTTTACTGAGATCGTAATTAGCTTCTATGAATGGCCGCTGAAATGCCTGATCGGCCTCTATGAGTGGTAAACAGGTCGAAACCCCAATCACACGACCCTTATAGGTTGCGATAACCAGAAATGCGGATTCGGACTCTGTATAATGCGCTAGATATTCACGCTCATAACCTAGATCGCCATCGTATAAATATGGATATTCTCGAAAAACCTCGCAACGAAGCTTCGCTATATCATCGATAAACGACATTGCGTCACTGCCATTGAGTCCAGTGCATTCTATCATGTTGGCAGAAATTTAGATAAGATCTGATGTGGTGATCGATTCAAAACCGTGCAGATTTGAAATATTCCCGCTTTTCAGATTACTTAATCCATCGATGATTTAAAGAACTTCCAAATATGACCCATCCCCTACTTAAAACGATACTCGCCCTGCTGCCTCTATTTTTAGCGCCAGCCTATGCAGAGGAAAAGCCTGTAGCTGAAGAGATAAAGGCCCCTGTCGCTGATGAAAAAGCGGTCGATCCTGTAATCAAGAAGAGTTCTATAAAGATCGGAGGTAAGGACATTGCTTACGTTTCGACGGTTGGTAAAATGATTTTAAAGAACAAAAAAGGAGAACCTAGAGCTTCGATTTTCTACACCAGTTATACCCGTGAAAATGCGGGAGATGTTTCGAAGCGTCCCGTTATGTTCGCATTCAACGGCGGACCTGGATCATCTGCTGTGTGGTTGCATATAGGAGTTCTTGGGCCACGAAGAGTGGACTTACCTGGTGATGGCACTCAGCCATTCTCGCCCCCTGCTCGTATGATTGATAACGATCAGAGTATTTTGGATGTTTGTGATCTTGTTTTCATTGACCCTGTCACTACCGGTTACAGCCGCGCCGCAGGTAAATCTGAAGAGAAGGATTTTCATGGTTTAAAAGAAGATATCGAATCCGTCGGCGATTTTATTCGGATGTGGGTCACTAACAACAATCGCTGGAGTTCGCCCAAATATCTCTGCGGTGAGTCTTATGGTGGAGTTCGTGCTGCTGGCCTAGCGAATCATTTACAAAATCGCTACGGCATGAGTTTGAATGGCGTGGTGATGCTTTCAACCTTACTGGATTTTCGGACTCTCATTGCATCTCAAGGCAGTCAGCTTTCGTATCAAGTGTATCTTCCAACATTTGCGACCACGGCCCTGCATTACGGGAAAATCAAAGGCGAGCAGGCCGCGGTTTACAAAGCCGCTAAAGACTACGCATACGATGATTACGCGCTCGCTTTGATGAAAGGTAATGAAATCACGACTGAGGAGCTCGATAAAGTTGCAGCAAAATTAGCTGAGCTGACGAGTATTTCAGCTGACCTTTGGAGAAAACATCAGCTTCGCTTGGATCCCTTAGTTTTTCGTTCCGAGTTACTCAGGAAAGAAGGAAAAGTAATCGGTCGCTTCGATGCGCGGATTGCATGGGATGTCACTGATCCTGCAGCGAGCTCTGCCGAATATGACCCCTCTTATTCCTTGGCTTATTTGGCTTTTTCTACGGCCATGCTGTCGTATCTTGGCGATGAACTAGGCTGGAAAGAAGACCAACCCTACGAGATCTTAACAGGCGATGTGCAGCCTTGGAGATACGGCGCCGATAACGAAATCGTTAACCTTACCGAAGACCTCGCATCTGCGTTGCGCGATAATCCTAAAATGCGAATCCTTGTCATGGGGGCTCATACGGATCTGGCAACCCCTCCCGAAGGCGTCGCCTACTCCTTTCGCCAGTTAACCGGAGTATCCCCCGCTCTCCTAAATCAGGTGAAATATACCTTTTATGATGCCGGCCACATGTTTTACACCAATCCAAGCGATCTTACAAAATCGAGAAAAGACTTAGTGGAGTTTCTGAATTTTCAAACTTCAAATCCCAAGTCTCAATGAAGACAGCGATTCTTCCGGCACTTCAGATCAAATCTTTTGAAATTTGAAAGTTGGAATTTGAAATTTGAAGCTTAGCTTCGCACCATGCGCCTCGACGATACGTTTGCCACTCTCAAAAAACAGAATCAAAAAGCCTTCATTGCTTATGTGGCTGCTGGTGATCCTTCGTTTGATCTTTCTTTGGAGATCATGCATACATTGGCGGATATTGGCGCAGATGTGATTGAATTAGGATTACCGTTTTCCGACCCGCTCGCGGATGGGATCGTCAATCAAATGGCTGCGGATCGGGCTTTAAAATCAGGTATGAATACGGCGCGCACGCTTGAGCTGATCAAAGCATTCCGAGAAAATAACGACAAGACCCCCATCGTCCTGTTTGCTTATCTGAATCCGATTTTTACCTATGGCTTTTCGCGTTTCCAAAAAGATGCCGTAGCGGCAGGGGCAGATGGGATTTTGTTACTCGATCTTCCACCAGACGAAGCTGAGCTTTCCGCTGAGCTTTCTGAAAACAAAGCCCTCTCCCACATCCGCCTGATTGCTCCATCAACACCACCTGAGCGTGTCAAAATGCTCGCTGAAAAAGCAGAGGGCTTTATTTATGCACTTTCACGTAGCGGAGTCACGGGTGGACATTCCGCACCTGCCGCAACGATTCCGGCCCAAGTGGCTGGCATCAAACAATACACGAACGTTCCCGTTTGCGTTGGATTCGGTATTTCAAATCCAGAGCAAGCCGCACTTGTAGCAAATTCTGCAGACGGTGTGATTGTTGGTTCTGCCATCGTAAAACGCATCGAAGAAAATCTTGATAACCCAGCTCAAGCCGTCAGGGATTTTGCGAAGCCTTTGATCGATGCGATTCGCTGAATCGGTAGTTCAGTCATACCGACCCATCGAATTACCGAAACACTGAAACACCACTTGAACTCCCAAAATTCCTTATCCATCTTCCCTCCAGTTTCACCAATTACATCCATGCTTCTCCACTTTTACAAAATGAATGGCGCCGGTAACGATTTTATCGTCATTGATAACCGTGACTTATCGATTTCCCTCGACGAGGATACCATCGCTGCACTCTGTGATCGCCATCGCGGTATCGGTGCAGATGGTTTGTTAGCTGTAGAGCCGGCGGAAAAAGGAGCCGACTACAAATTCCGCTACTACAACGCGGATGGTGGCGAAGCTGAAATGTGTGGAAACGGCGCTCGTTGCTTTGGTTTTTTCACGGCGCATCTTGGTGATGAAGATGAAGAACTTCCTTCCAGCGTCTCATTCGAAACGATCGCCGGAACGCTCACCGCAGAAATCGTTGGAGAAGAAGTCCGCATTGCGATGTCAGAACCAAAAGACCTTCAGCTCAATACCCCTGCCAAAGTCGACGGCTTTTCCGGCGTGATCCATTCCCTCAACACCGGCGTGCCACACGCGGTAAGTTTCGTCGATGACCTAGAAAATACCGATGTCTTCAACGTGGGTTTTGCTGTGCGCCATCATTCACATTTCGCTCCAAAAGGCACAAACGCGAACTTCGCTAAAGTGCTTGCACCAGACCACATCGCCATCCGCACCTATGAACGCGGAGTCGAAGATGAAACCCTCGCTTGCGGCACAGGTATGGTTGCTTGTGCGCTCGTGCACCACTTGCTCACTGGCGCGGAATCACCGATCAAGGTCGATGTCGAAGGCGGCGATACCCTGACCATCGGTTTCGAAAAAACGATTGCCAACTCATTCAATAACGTCACCCTCACCGGCCCGGCTGATTTTGTGTTCGAAGGCGAAATCGAGATCTAACATATTTTCTTAACCTGAAACGCATCTTCCAATACCTGTTTGTCGTTATCGGCTGTGTTCACCTAGTCGGTGGACCCTACTCCGTGGTGCAGCTCTATGCATGGGCGAACATGTTGGTCACCTACTCCCAGGAAACATCCATTTCCGAAGCGGTCGTCGATACTTTTAGCGGTGAAAAGCCCTGCCATCTATGTAAAAAAATCAGCGAGGCGAAATCATCCAATTCCGAAAAAGAAAGTCCCAAACCCGTTCAGCTTTCCCAGAAACTGTTCCAAGAATATTTCGCGCCTACTCTGGTTAGTCTCCGCGATCCCTTTTCCTCCCCTCTCCCGCCCATCGATTTCCCAGCCCTTGCAGATGCGAATGACCGCGCCGCAAACGGCCCACTAGCTCCGCCTCCGAGGGCGTAGAGCTGATCTGAATATCCATACGCAAAGGTAAAAGGTGCCATCGCCGAGGGCGCCGCGTGTAGTGGAACGTATTCGATTCTTCATTGGGGAATTCTATTTCTCCATATTCCATGCGGCGCCATCGGCGATGGCGCTCTACCAAAATACACATCCATTTTTAACTTTTAATTTTTTATTTAATGAAACCATATCTATTTTTCATCCTATTCTCATCCATCGGCCTCGCCGAACCCGAAAAACTCGATCCAATCATCGTCAAATCAAACTCGGAGCGATCTCTCACCCAACCCACTCTTGAACAAGATCGACTCGATCTCGCGAAAATCCCCGGGGGCACGGAAACTATCGATGCCGAACGTTTTCTAACAGGTCGTTCCTCCACGTTCACGGATACCTTTGCGCTCTCTCCGGGAGTCGTCGCGCAATCGCGCTTCGGATCCGATGAGGCCCGTATCTCCATACGTGGCTCTGGTTTGCAACGCACGTTTCACGGTCGCGGCATCCGGGTCTTCCAAGACGGTATTCCCATCAACCTCGCCGATGGCGGATTTGACATGCAGGCCATCGATCCACTCGCCGCATCCCACATCAACATCTGGCGTGGTGGAAACGCATTGTCGCGTGGCTCAACCACTTTAGGTGGAGCCATCGATTACCTCTCTCACACTGGCCGATCCGCACCCGGATACTCGGCGCGGGTCGAAGCGGGTTCATACGACTACCTCCGCACCCGTCTCTCAGGCGGATACACCGAGGGATCGAAAGATCTTTATTACTCGCTCTCACACGCCTCGCAAAGCGGCTTTCGTGATCACGCCGAGCAATCCGCCCAACGCTTGTTTTCCAACTTCGGAATCCAACTCCGCGAGGATTTGGAAACCCGGTTTTATGTGGCTGCGATCCATACCGATTCCGAACTCCCGGGTTCACTTACCAAAGCCGAGTTGGAAGCCAATCCACGCCAAGCAGATAACTCGATTTTCGGTGCAGTCAATTTTGATAACCGCCGCGATTTCGAGCTGTTCCGTGTCGCCAACAAAACCACCCTACGTGATGGAGACAACACCTGGGATTTATATGCAGCATGGACTTACAAGGATCTGGATCACCCGATCACGCCCTTCGCTGGTGTCCTTGACCAACTCTCCAACGATCTTGCTACCGGAGTCACGTTCTCCAACAACAGCGAACTCGCCGGACGTGAAAATGAATTCCGTTCGGGTCTCTCATTCACTTACGGTAATACCAACAACGCGGTATTTTTAAATACGGCAGGCAGCCGCGGTGCCCTGCGAAATCGCGACGACCAGACGGCCACAAACCTTGAGGCATTTTTCGAGAATCGCCATCACCTCACGGATGAGTTAAGTCTAACAGCTGCCTTCGCCGCCGCCTATTCCACCCGTGAGAATGACAGAGAATTCTCCAATCCTGTCGCCGCTCCGCCGTTCTACACCCCGCCTGCTCCGGGTGCGTTGACTTCATACGACGATTCCTTCACCAACATCGCTCCGAGTCTCGGCTTGATGCATGAACTCAATGACATCCAATATTTCATGGGTATTTCACGCAGCTTCGAGCCACCTTCGTTTTCGGAAGCCGTCACCGCGAACATCGCTCGCGACGCGCAAACCGCCAACACCCTTGAACTCGGTAGTCGCGGCACCCGCTCCTTCGCGAAATGGGATGCCACGTTTTTCTACTCCATGGTAAAAGACGAACTCCTCACCATCACCGATCCTATCACCCTCGTCTCCACCACGCAAAACGCCGATGATACGATTCATTACGGCATCGAACTCGGAACGGAGCTTGATCTGTTAGGAAACGCTTGGAACGAAGAGATATCCAACCGACTCGTCTTCCGTGGTGCCTACACTTACGGCAGTTTCAAATTCGACAGCGATCCCACCTACGGCGACAACCGCATCGCAGGCCTCCCCCCTCACCTCGTTCGCGGCGAACTGCTCTGGGAAAATGAACAAGGCTACTACGTCGGTCCCACCTTCGAATGGGTTCCCGTCAAATCCTTCATCGATCACCGCAACACTTTTGCCGCCGATCCCTATGCCCTCCTGGGCTTCAAGTTCGGCCGTCGTGTCACCGATGGTTTCTCATGGTTTGTCGAAGCCAAAAACCTAACTGACGAAATCTACAGTGCCACACATGGTGTCGTCGATAATGCCGGTGGTGTCGATCAGCGACAATTCCTGCCCGGAGACGGACGTTCTGTGTTCATGGGCATCGAATGGAAATTCTAACTCAAGGAGGGGCTGCCATGCGCTGCCCACTTCACCAAACCGAGGGGCTACCATGCGTAGCCCCTCATTCAATCAAACCAAATATCAAAAATGAAACGACTTATCAGAAAACTCCACCGCTATCTCGGCCTGATCTTTTCCATCAGCATTCTGATGGCCTCCGGAAGCGGTGTGATTCACGTGGTGATGACACGCACCCAAGCCCCGCCGCCAGCAACACGTCCCACCAGCGCCCCTCTTGACCTTGCTGCGATCAAAGTCACTCCCGCAGAAGCATTTCCAGATCAACCCCCGATCGCGGTGAATATTCGGAATATCGCAGGAAAACCCTACTATCAGGCATTCACAGGGCGTGGGTTCACCTATATCGATGCGACAAACGGTCAGCTAAATCCGGATGCCGATGCGATTTTCGCCAAGGAAATCGCTTCCGGTTTCCTTGGCTCCAATGACATTTCAAAAAGCGATTACCTCACGGAATATAACAACGAATACATCAATATTTTCCGTATTCTACCCGTTTATCGTTTCGATCAGAAGGATGGCAAAGGAACACGGGTTTACGTTTCAACCATGACCGGTTCAGTCACCCGCCATACCGATGACCAAAAGCAATTCGAGGCCAGAATTTTCACCAACTTCCACAAGTTGGGATTCATCCCTAATAAAAATATCCGTGACTGGACACTAACCACCCTGACCGGCGCAGCATTTCTCATCTCTATCCTGGGAATTGCTCTATTCTTTCTAACAAGAAGTAAAAAGAAGCATTCCGCAGTGAAGTGAATGTATGTGGCGGCCCTAATAAGTCCGGGTCGCCATGTTTACCTCTCCAACCTTGCCGCGATGATCTTCTCGGAGGTCTTCGCTTTCAACTCCACATCCGGCGCAAAGGTTTGGATCCGCCACTCTTCTAACAACCAGCCGATCTCCCACAGTGAAGCTTGATCGGGTTTGTTTCTCCAACGCTCAAACCACACGCTCCACAGCGGGCGGATGGTATCCATTTTCTCCAGATCTTTGACCAATGGCAGGCTTGCGATACGTCCAAGCCTAGAACGAATTGCGCGAAACCTTCGGGGAATATTTAAGAAGGTTTCGAAGCCTGCATTCCATGTGAAATTATCTCTCATAAGCCAGCAGAGCTGTTCTTCAAGATCATCTGCGATTTCGCCGAAATTACGGTCTCCACTGTGTAAAGAAATCCATTCACGTATTTCGCGTTCGGCACTAATGATTTGATCGAGAGCAGCGCCTATTTTTGTCCCTGCATCAAACCATTTTCCCTTCGCGTTTTCGATTAATATTGAGAAGTCTTTCGGAGTCCTTGGAAAGACTCCCCCCGCTGCGCCTTCGGCAGCAAGTAGAATTAATTCTTCTAAATCGATTCCAAGACGTCCCATCTCAACCTTGGCAAGCATACCGATGGGGAACTTTTTTCGGAGATAATCGACTTCGCGCTGCGAACCCAAAACCAACAACCTAGCGCCACCTTTGCGATGCGCTTCTTGGGCTTCGTGAATATCGGTAAATGCTCTGACACCTACCGTTTTCCCTTCGTCCACCAAAGCAGGATATGCAGGGCCACCTGCGGTCATCACTTGTTCAGGTAAGATCTCGCCATCCCACGCGCTCATACCTCGTCGCTCGACATCTGCAGTGGCAGCGGCTTCGAAGCGCTGGCGCATGCGATCTGCGAGTTGAAGTTTGAGCTCCATTGCATCTGTTCCGAGCGCGAGTTCTTCGCCTTCATCGTCACAGACCCAGATCTTGGTCATGAGTTCTTCTGGGAATTTTGAATCGTCGAATTCCGTAACTGGGATCATTGCGCCGTTGCGGTCAGAAATATGTTCAGCAAGCGTTTCACAAATTCCTTTTTCCTTTGGAGCTCCCGCCCAAAGCTCTGCAAAACTCCGTGCTGTTTCAGAGATTGGTTGGCAGGATTTGCGATAATCTTTTGGTAGAGCACGCATGAGAAACTCAGCTCGCTGTTCAAGGTTACCATCGACTCCCCATGATGGTAGCCATTCGGGTAAAATTGGAAGTTGATCGACATGCACCCCGATCGTTACACCATCATCCCTCTCGCCTGGAGCACAGCGATAATAGATAGAATATTCCTCGCCCTCGTGTTTCAGGAAATCCGGAAAATACTCTAGGCCGATCAAATCCTCCCAAACCACATCCGCCATTCCTAGCATGAGTGAATCTTCGTTTTGTTCACGCCACTTGTGGAAAGCTGCAGCGGTTGAAATTTCTTCAGGAATCCTCGCCGTAAAAAACCGAACCACCGCTTCCTCGCTCCACAACATTTGGGGTCGGCGTAGTTTATCTTCAATGCTTTTAATCTCCTCACGCATGGCTTCCATGTGATCTTGGAAACGTGTTTTACGCCTGAGGCCACCACCTAAAATTCCTTCTCTTAGAAACACCTCATGAGCGGCTTTTTGATCGACCCTTCCGTAGTGCACACGCCGACCCTCGACCACATGTAAACCGCCACAAATCACGGTTTCCTTACCATAAACTGCACCCTGCTTTTCATCCCAATGCGCTTCTCCGTAGCGACTCCGGCAGAGATGTGGGGCGACGATTTCAACCCAATCCGGTTCGATCATCGCAACGCGCCTAGCCCAAAGCCGAGTCGTCTCGACTAATTCGAGCCCCATAACCCATTCGTTGCGTTTTTTCAGACCGAATAAACCGGAACCAGGAAACACCGCAAAGAACCCGCCAGCCGCACTGCGGTAAGCTTTATTTTCCTTATCCCAAAGCCCGAACTGTCGTGGCGCGCCGGCTAACAAAGCACGATGGATAGCAGCATAATCAGAATTTTCCTTTGGATTTTGAAATTTGAAATTTGAGATTTCTATCAATTCATCAATCACATTTCCCCACTCCGTGACTCGTTTCGCGTTTAGGAAATGTTTACCGCAATATCTACGTAACTGATTCCACTTCCACTTTCGACCATCGTAGAACCTCGAAACATCACGCCAGAGATTTAGCATAGCAATAAAATCGCTATCGGGATCGTTCCACTGAGCATGGGCAGCATCAGCTTCCCGTTTCTTCTCGGTGGGTCGTTCACGTGGATCGCTGGTTTCGAGTCCTGCGACAATGATGGTTACTTCGGACTCACAACGCTCGTGTTTTGCCTCGATCAACATTCGTCCCATTCTTGGATCGACCGGTAACTTCGCGAGTTCACGCCCAATCTCGGTGAGCCGCTTTTCTTGATCTAGCGCACCGACCTCACGCAATGCGCGATAACCTTCGGACACAGCTTTTGGATTGGGTGGATCAATGAATGGAAACTCGGAAATCTCAGGCAGCCCGAGCGCTTTCATTCGTAAAATAACACCTGCGAGCGAACTGCGGCGGATTTCAGGATCGGTGAACTCAGACCGATCTAGCAGATCACCTTCTTCGTAAAGCCGCAGGCAGATGCCATCGCGCACTCGGCCACAGCGTCCTTTACGTTGGCGAGCACTGGCTTGGCTGACAGGCTCAATTTGAAGACGCTGAACGCCACGAGCCGGACTCCAACGACTGACACGTACCAAGCCAGAATCAATCACACAAGCGATACGCGGAATAGTCAGTGACGTTTCTGCAACGTTCGTTGCTAATACTAGGCGACGCTTATTTCCAGGCTGAAAAATCCGCTGCTGCTCATTTATGCCGAGTCGCGCGAATAACGGTAGAACCTCAGTATGACGGTAGTTGCGGCCCTCCAATAATTCAGTCGCTTCACGAATTTCTCGTTCACCTGGAAGAAAGATCAGAACATCACCTGTGGGATCAAGATCGTTTAGATAGTCCACCCCTCGCCCGATGTGCTCGGCAATTTCTTCATCATCATTTCCGGGTAGAAAAAATTCAGCTACAGGAAACATTCGTCCCTCGGCCTCGATAACGGGAGTTTTATCTCCATCAAAAAACTCCGCAAATGCACCAGCATCGAGCGTTGCCGATGAAATAACTAATTTCATCTCTGGCCTGTTTTTTAGTAGGCATTTCAGGTAACCGAGTAGGAAATCGATATTGAGCGAACGTTCATGTGCCTCGTCGAGAATCAGCGCGTCGTAGCGTTCGAGATTTCGATCTCCCTGAGTCTCAGCAAGCAAGATACCATCGGTCATGAACTTGATCCGTGTTTCCCGCGAAGTCGTGTCATCAAACCTCACCTGATAACCTATAAAATCCCCCAGCGGCACCGAAAGCTCTTCCGCCACCCGCTTCGCCACCGACACCGCAGCAATCCGCCTCGGCTGAGTGCAGCCAATGAGCTTATTCTTTTTTGAAACTTGCTTGTTGGATTTTGAAATTTCGAGCGCCTCCGCAACCATTTTTGGCAACTGCGTAGTTTTACCGGAACCGGTATCAGATACCACAACCACAACCTGATGGTTGCGTATGGCGTTGACCAACTCACGGCGTTTGCCAACTATGGGAAGTTCCGCTGGATAATTCCAATTCCCTGAAAAACTCATGGTTTCAGACGTTATCTCGATATCGGATAAAGATTAAATTCAATTCGCTTGAAAGCAGATTGAAGAAACTCTGCACGTCCGAAGTTATCACTGTAACCCGAGAGCTTATCATCTTTGACGTTATCAAGTCTGAAGACTAGTGAAGAGCCATCAGCTAGTAGCGCTTTAACATCTCCGTTATTGAGTCTCGCTGTAGGCATCGGATTTGCTTTTTTAAGTGCGATATTATTGATGCGATTAACTGGAAATGTAACTTCGGTAAATGGCGTTTTAATTTTGATCATCTCACCTTCAATTCCAATAACTTCTCCTTCAATTGTATCACGATTTGAAAGCATCATTCTTCCCTCTGGTAGTTCTTTAGATTTCGGTGGATTAGGAACAGGAAAGCCGCGATTGATTTGAAAGTTCCCATCCAAATCTTCATTCATGGGTTCATCAACGAGTGGATCCCACTTAGTGACCAATATATTAGATATCGCAATATAGTCATTCGTGTCGGAGGCGAACATTAAACCTTTGCCATGTATTTCATTTAAAGATTCATCCTCAAACACCCCGCACATTTTTTCATCGAGGAAAACCATTATCCTTTTCGTTTTACGGCTAACTCTGATATCGATTCTAGCAATTTTATTCGGCTGTATCGGAATTCCCATATTCTTAAAAGGTAGCACTCTATCATCATTAAGACGTATAATTCTCACTATACCATTAGTAGGTAGGAAGCTGAATTCGTAACCACTTTTTGGATTTGCCGTATTGAGATCGGATGTAAAAAAGACGAGTCTTGAATGGGATAAGGCTTTGAAATTTAAGTCATAACAAATTTTGATTTCGTCGGTAAAATCGATATCTCGTCCAATGCTGCCAATACTACTTGAAATGATTTCATTACTTGAAAATTTCCAGGCGCCATCCTTTCCGTTCATTTTCCAACCTTCCAAGCCGAAAGGGCCACGGTAAATCACCCCCCTATTTCCAAGTATATTGATCGTTTTAACATTTAGTTTATTGAAAACCATTTCTCCAGCAAACCATGTATCAAGGCGGATTTCATCGTTATTTAAACCAATGAGTTGTCCCCTCACAGAATCGCCGTTGGTTAGTTCGAGAACGGCCTCATGATCAGCTTCAGCAAACTTGCTATCGAATTCAGAAGGTAGCTGAAGCTCTGTAATTTGACTTATTTTAAACTGCGCCGGATCCTTCAATAGATCTGACTGCCATGTGAGGGTTTCTAAATTTAGATCGACGGCATTTCCACTCATTATATCGCCATTTGCAAAGCGAACGACTGCGGTATCTTGCGAAGCAAAGCAAAAACTTGTTAGAAAAATAAATAATAGGATGGGTTTCATTTTTCTTTAGACGTTTTAGGATTTGTATCTGTATGGCGTTCAAGGCGTGAAATAGCATTGCGGTTTATTTGGATTTCGCCGAGCAATGGATGAGTAACGCTTAGGGAGCTTTCATTGAATATACATTTAGAGACTTGGATGCTACCGCGCCCTTGGAAAAACAAACTAAATCCATCTAACTTCTCGAATTCAACATCTGAAACCGTTGCGAAATAGATACTGGAAACCTCAAATTCTGGGAGATCTTTAGGCTCCTCTTGATAATTGCTTTTGAAGCGATATACCATGCCCTTATCACCATTGGAAATGGAAAGCAATCTACCTCCAAAACGCTCGCCATTACGACCAATCACTGAATCTTCTTTTGTGTCGCCGCGCTCTTCCGAGCGAAATCTATCACCGCTAATATCCCATTCTGAAACTTCTATATCTGAGATACTGAGCTTATTCTCATCCGTTGCTTGCGCACTAAAAGATATCGCTGTGCCACTTGGGACATCTGGAGATGAATCTGCGTAACGACCTTCTAATATATCATTCAGATAGAGATCCAAACGTCCTTCCTTGCGGTTAACTCGCACTTCAATCAATAATTCTTTTTTTACAAACTCCTGTGGAGATCTCTGAATGAGCCCCACAGTTGAATAACTTGTTTTATTAGATGTTTTACTGGATGATTCACGCTTAATTTCCATCCCTGCTTTAGCATATTGGATGTAGTAACGATTCACAGCCTTGCCACCGATTGTAGTTTTAGCTGAGTAATCCGTTGGATCTCCAAAATAGAAACGGAAGTTCGGATTATCCTCCCAGCTTATCTTAAAACGAACTGAGTAGTTTTCAGGTAGTTTCATATCGCGGTATATCATACCTCTACCGCTGGTGACTAGGCTTCCATTTATCACTTCCCACTTGGAGACTTCGTCAGCGCTGTTTTGCCATTCACTGATTTGGTTAGGTCCGTTGTAGATGTTTTTTTTAGCAAACAATCCAATTTCCAATGATTGGATCATTTGTCGCGGAATATCTAAATCACCCAGAAAAGGTGTAGTAATTCGCAAGGCCTTGTCGTCTAAGCCACGAATATCAATGGGAAAGGAATCACCATTGATCAGGGTAAGGTTTTGTTTTGGTAAGTCATACTTTTGAGCGGACTTACCAAAATAGATTTTAACGATTTTATCAGCTTGTAGCCGAATAGACTGTTCTGAGTATGGCGTAGTCATACTGACAACCCCTTCTGCATCCATTTCAGTTAGTTCACCAGTGATTTTGTTATCACCTAGAAATGAAACTTCAGCGCCACTAACAAGAGTGACGAGACAAAGGTAGCACAGGCTTAATTTAAAATTCCACATTCCAGTCATCAAGGTAGCTTTGGGTCGATTTAAAATCCAGCATGCTGGCAGAATGAAGATCGACAGTGATTTCACCAGTCGCGGTATTGAGTAGGCGGATACTTTTCGAGTCTCCAGAGACAACTTCTCCGCTGATACTGCCTAGTGGATAAAATCTAACTTTGAAATCATCAGGTGATGGATCGTTAACGACCTTGAGTTGAGATTTGGCAAAACGTATTTCTGCAATTTCTTCAATAGGGAATGAAAAGTTACCGAATCGGCTCGTTAGACTAACTTTACCGTCTTTCATGCTTTTGATTTTCCCCGAAAAGCGATCTGTGCCGTTATTTAGAAGAACGATATCGAATTCATTCGAATCCAAGCTTCGAGCTGAATCAGGCATGCCATTCCACTCGGCAACGATAATATCTGAAACACGCAATGGAGATTCTTGCATCTGAACTATGAAGCCATAGCCTGGACCTTTCCCTTTATATCCATAAGATGGATTTTCTTGGTCCTCAGAGGTCACTGGTGCTTCGCTCCATTCGCAGATATGTTTGCCGTCAACAAATAAGATGATTTCTCCTGAGATGCGGTTGCAGCGAATCTCGAATTTTGCAGAAGATAAATTCCTGAGAAGATTGTGTGCTTGTTCGAAATTATTCGAGTCGAGTCGATCAATAGCGGGTGTTCCCTCTTCATCGAATCCTACACGAAATAGCACAACATTATTAGAAATGATTTGGAGAACATAGCTGGATCCGAATAAATATGGAAGATCAGTCACAGAAATATGAGGGGGATAATACTCTTGTTGTTTAGCGTTTTTCGGAATTGAGAAATCCGCGTGAAAAGCGACAGTTGCGGATAAGTTTTTTTTCCATGCGAGATCAAATTGCAAAATCGAACGATCCGTCATGCCTTTGTCACGTATTAGTGCTGTACCAGTATTGGCATTATTCCAATACCATGCCGATCCATTGAACTCCCATAATGGAAACTCTTTTTTAATTTCCTCCCCATTCTTCTGATTGGGAATGCCACCCATATGTTTATAATTTTTCTGAGTCCATTCTGTCTTATCAAAGGGACCGTAATAGAGCACACGACCACCCATTGGATTTGGAGCAAAGATTTCAACTTGATCTCTAGGCAAATCTAACAGACCTGCAAAATCTGTTTGGATAAAAATTCGTTTGTCGTCAATTTCTTGAACCGTGCCCTGAATTCTATCGCCGTTGCAGGTGCCTATATAAGCTAAGTTAGCAAGTGATTGTGCAGGCTTGCCGGATTTTAGGATGACTTGTCGGATATCGGATGAATCAAATTTAATCGAATCATCTTCAGTTTTATCGCGTTTCCAGAGAATAGAGCCTTCTTCGCCAAATCCTTGGAACTGGCCATGTAATTGATCTCCATTATCGAAGCGTAACAGATCCGTTGCCTCGGCAAGAGCGAGTAGCAGACACAATCCAATGATTGGAATGAAGAGTTTTGAAATCATTTTTCGTAAATTGGCAAATAACGATAATTGAGTGCTAGAGATAGTAACGCTCCAGCAGTGCTGAAGGCTTGGCCTTGATTACCAGGAAAGGACCCATCGGTTGATTGAATGGTTCCCATGTAACGAATATTTCGGTCATTCCATTCTTTCCAGGTGGCTTCATCCGCATGAAACAGAGCCTGAGACATATAATACTCGTAGTAATACGGATAGCTGCGATCTCTGAAATCTAAGTTTTTCCTCAAATACTCGAGGCTTGCTTTGTAACCTTTGGAATCTTTTTCTTTATTAAGCGATAAGCATAGAGATCCAATAGCTGTGAGAGTAGGTCTTCCTCCCGAGGATGAGGTATAGCCATAAGAACCGTCACTGCCACGGCAACTTGCGAGATAGGCCAAACCTTTTTTGATAGCTTCATCAGGAACTGGGAACCCGGCATTGCGCGCAGCAAACAAAGCGACAATTTGACTGCCTGTTACTGTTGTATCTGCATCTCTAGCATCGGGAGTGTAGCGCCATGCGCCAGTTGGATTGCGTTTCTGAGAACTCAGAATCAAATCCACCGCTTTTTTAAGAGCTTCACCTATCTTTGGATTGTCGACGACCCCATAAGATTCGGCCAATGCCTTAGTTGCAAAGGCATGGTTATACATACTCGTTCCAATGTAGCCGTTATCTTTAAACTTATTTTGCTTGGAAATGATGTGGTTGATTCCGCCTTTGATCGTTTGTGCATATTCACCGTTATTTGGATCGGTTCCATGAGCCAAAAATGAGGCTACACATAAACCAACGACTCCAGGCTCATCACCAGAACCGTCATTCCATGCACCTTCTGCATTTTGACTTTTTGAGAGATAGGTTAATCCACGCTGATAAATGAGATCAACCTGCGCGGGAATTCGATCATCTCTGCGATTGAGAATACCTTGTGCACGAGCAGTTGCCAGAGAACCCAGAAGCATGGTGATAAATGAGCGACGATGAATCATTTTCCTAATTCCTCCATGCCACGGTTGTATGCGTCTAAAGCTGACTGAAATTCTGTAGGAAGACTTTTACCAGTGTTACCTGACGTTTTAGGAACGAGTCTTTCTTCGGAATTAGCATTGCTGTTACCGCCGACAGCCTCGTTTTCAGTATTGGATTCTCCAGTGCTGCCTTGACCACCTTTGTTGCCACCTTCGCCCTCTCCCTCGCCCTCCCCTTTTCCTTTGCTCTCGCCTTTTCCTTTTCCTTTTCCTTTGCCCTCTCCTTTACCCATCATTTTTTCCATCATGTCCATCATTGCACTGCCGGCCTCACCGCTACCGCCTTTTTGTTTTTGCTGTTTGGCTTTGGCTGCCTCGTGGATCTTTTCGATAATCTCGGTTTGCGCAGCAATGGTGCGACCACCAGTATCCGGCTCTGTGAGATAGTCTGTGGTTTCATCCATGATAGCTTCGACTTTGGAAAGCAATTCAATGACATCAGGTATCGTCTGCTCGATCACGAGTTGTTGGACGTCTGCAGAGAGCTCGTCTTGTTCATTTGCTACTATCTCAGCTCCCTCTGCATGCTTCTTGAGCATTTCCTCTTTGTTAATATCTTCTGTCTCGGCGTTAAGCCCACAACCGATAAACAAAGCGAATAAATAGATGGGTATCGTTTTCATCTTATCGAGGTATTGGTTAAATTCGCGTCACGTTTGAGTTGTTCAAGAACACGAGTCCTAGAGCGTAAGTCTTGTTCTTGCTGAATCATCTTCATCACACGCAGCATAAATTCGAAATCTTCATCTTCTGAATTCGGTGCGCCGCCGCCATCGCCACCGCCATCTCCTGCGTCATCATCCAACGTGCCTTCGAGAAGTGCTGCCCACTCATTAAGTTTATCAGCTGTCTTCTTCGATGTTTCGATCGCAGTGAAAGTCTGGTTGATTTTAAGTTTATCTTGAATCTTTTGCAAACCAATATCGATCGTTACATCCAATATATTTTTATCTTCATTCACGCTAATTTTACTATCACGCATCAAATCGACTACTTGTTTAAATATATCTTCATTGGTGCGGGCGTAATAGTGACCGAGATCTTCTTGTATCCAGCGGATATCAGATGAAGTGAGAGTAAGTTGTTTGGTTGCAACATCAAGCTTGCGCTTGTCGCTAGGATCAACTTCGGATTCTCTCATTCCGATCGTGTTTGCCAAAGTCGTAATGAGACTGGTAGCGATTCCGTTTTGTTCTCCAGCTGCTTTTTTCAAGCGAGTCACAAAAGTACTAGCTTCGAATCGCTTGTTAGCATCTTTCGCATCTGCAAGAGCTTGGTTCATTTTTTCAACCACCTCTTTTTGTTCTTCAACTGCTTTTTTAACATCATCTTTTGATTTTTCAGGCGTATTGGAGGCTTCTCCAGCAGCTTGTAATTGCTCACTAACTTCTGGCATTTCTTTGTCCGAAAGTTCCTGCATCGATTTCATGGCTTCGGCCATTTTTTTCATGGTCTCTTTGTCGATGCTTTCATTGCGAGCCGTGTCTTTCATCAACTGCTCCATGCGTTTGGTAAGTTCTTCCATAGCACGCACATTTTCATCTTCCGCCTTCTCTTGCTCGGCGAGGCGCTCTTTGCCCTCTTCTGTCTGAAGATCTTCACCTTTGAGCTTTTCGAGGCGTTCATTTTCATCCAAAGCGTTCAGCTCTTTACGGGCAAGATCCTCAAGTTCATTGATCATACGATCAAATTGGCTCTTAAGTAACTGCGCTTGCTCTTCTTCGCTAAGGACGTGAATCAAGATTGGCTCTGAGTAGATTCGACCTCTATCTGGGTAATAATCTTCAACGAACGAACGCAGAATGAGCCGTTGCGGAGTGATACCGAAGGCAGCTGGTGAAAATAACGCAGGTTCGTTAATTCGCTCAATTTCAGGTCCTCCTTTGGATAGAATAATTTCGCCAGTGACAGCTGGCTTTTCACCTGGAAGAGTGCCGTAACTACTCCACTCGATTCCTGCTTTTTTGATGCCGAAGTCATCTTCACCAAGGATTTCAAAACTCAGTGTTTCTTTTGCAATGATTGCTTTATCCCTGTCCAAACCTTGAATGTAAGCGACAGGAGGTGCGTCTTTTACTGCGTCAACGCGGATCTTAAAGCTCTCGCCACCGACTAAGCCAAATTCGTCAAACCAAGTAAAAGGTATAGAAAAAGGTGTATTACCAGCATCGATAGGACCAAAGCTTGCTTCCACATCAGAGATCTTGAGCTGGCCATCGATTGGTTGAAAGCCTTCTGCTTTGACCAACTCGCCAGAAATCTCAGTTGGACCGAAAGCTCCTTTTTTGAGCGGGCTACTTGTTTCTAGACTAAACGTTAATTGGCTCCCCTCTACAGCAGATATCTCTCCGATATTTAATGCAACTTTGCTCTCCGGTATTTGTAAATACTCAGGCGGTTTAACTGTTACGGTTGTGTGAAGCACGACTGGGCGCTGCTTCGGCTGAATTTTCAAGCAGTGTTTTAGGTCGCCCATACGGAATGAGATCACCCCCTCTACTTGCTGCCCAGGAAACTTAAATTCGTAATGATCGCCTCTGAGCGAAGTGGTGACTTCTGGCTGATTTTGAAAACGTCCAATCGCCACTTGAGGTTTCTGTTCAGAATCAGCTTTGAGTTGTAGAGACACGCGGAAAGCCTCGCCGTAAGGAACCGCTAGGTAAGTGAGGGGTGCATCGAGTTGAGTAAAGGTGTAGCGTTCGATAGCAGCAAACGGTTTCAACCAACGCTCGAGGGCATTTAATCCAGCTTTCGGAGTCACAATGAAAGCCGTGGTGACTAATGCCAATAAAGCCATTGCCGCCAGACCCCACTTGCGATGACGCGCTGTAGGTAAGGCTTCATCGAGTTCACGTTTTTGAGCCTCTGCAGCAACGACTTGCATGGCTGCTTGGCGTAAGCGCGGGGAAAATGTATCATCATTCTCGTTCTGTGCTTGAAGCTCAATCACTCCAATCAAGCGGTCACCGAGGCCAGGGTATTTTTTTGCAATCAAGCGTGCTAATTGCCCTTCATGACGATGTCCCCAGACCCAGCGGTGTAACCAATATGGAGCAAATCCGACAAATAACGATACCCCGCTGACAAGAATCAAGAGCCGAGCCCAAATAGGAGTCTGCCAGATGCGGTCTAAACCAAATAAAAGTAGGAAAGATAATAATAAACCAATCAATCCAAGAGCGATAATTTCAATGACCTTTCGCCGCCATAGGTGTTTGCGAAAAGATTCCAGCTGTCTTTTTAGACTCTCAGGAATCGAATGGTTATCATCGAGTAAGTTGGCTGACATCTCCGAAGGGGTATGGAAGTAAAATCTGGCATACGCAAAGTGTCAGATATGTGTCACAAATCCAGCAGATTTCTCAATTATTGTGCAAAGTTAAAAAGAATCATTCGTCCTTAAAAGCCTCAGCGCGTCTTTCATCGATACAGCGCTTCAACCAAGTCACTAATTTATCCGCTTCCTTGGATTCAGAACGCATAGACATGAGTGAAGCCCAATC
>JBILMI010000220.1:0-2984 GCA_044375585.1 Luteolibacter sp. | reverse complement strand
AAGCAGCACCGGCTAAGAAAGCAGCACCGGCTAAGAAAGCAGCACCGGCTAAGAAAGCAGCACCGGCTAAGAAAGCAGCACCGGCTAAGAAAGCAGCACCGGCTAAGAAAGCAGCACCAGCTAAGAAAGCAGCACCAGCTAAGAAAGCAGCGCCGGTTAAGAAAGTGGCACCGACCAAGAAACCAGCAGCTTCAGCAAAGAAGGTCGTTAAAGCAGTTGTTAAGAAGGCGGCACCTGTGGTGAAGAAAGTAGTTGTCAAAAAAGCAGCCCCAAAGACAGCCCCAAAAGCAGTCAAACCCTTGACCAAGAAGGTAGAGCTTAAAAAGCCTGAGCCGAAAAAAGTCGAAACAAAGAAGCCTGAAGTCACCAAGCCGGCTGCAAAAGTTTTAGAAGTGAAAAAGGTGGCTGAGCCAAAAAAAGCGGTAGTGAAGAAGCCATCTCTGGTCGATACCCCACCTCCAGCCCCGAACAAACCGCGTTTTGTTCCACCAAAAGCTGAGAGTGTACCTAAACCGTCGACTACCGTTAAAGGTAATCATAGCCCGGCTTTCGTGGATAAACAGCACCAGCGTTTACTGGATCTTAGAGATATGTTGGTCGATTCGATGTCCGGAATGACTCGCGACACCATTCGTAATGCCCCAGAAGGCAGCGAAGCATCTGGCAGCGGCCAACACCAAGGTGACGCAGGTAGCGATGCTTACGACCGCGATTTCGCGCTTTCCGTATTAGCTAAAGAGCAAGACGCCCTTTATGAGATCGAACAAGCCCTCCGTCGTATCAAATCAGGCACTTACGGCCTATGTGAAATCTCCGAATTGAAGATTCCTATCGCCCGTCTTGAGGCGATTCCATTTGCTCGTTTAACCGTTGAATGTCAGGCACAATGGGAGAGAGAATATGGGAATCGTAGGTTCCGTCCTTCCGATGAAGTAGGCTTTAGCGGAGGAATCCCTCAAGAAGATGAAGATTCTGTGACGGTTTCTCTTGACGACGACGACGAATAAATCCATATCGCCCTTCCAACAAACACATCATGCCACGCGAGATCATCATCCTTGAATGCACCGAAGCGAAAGCCGAGGGCAAGCCGACTTCCCGTTACGTCACTACACGTAACAAGAAAAGCCTTCGTACTCCGGGTCGCTTGGAGAAAGTGAAATTTAATCATTTCCTTAAACGCAGAACCCTTCACCGCGAACTTCGCTAATTATCATGTCCGAGCCAAAGACCATACAACGCCGCATCAATTTTCGTAAGGCTAACCGCCAGATGACCCGCCGTAGACAGGATATTCCTGTCGAGCAGTTGGTTCCTACGAATCCTGAAGTCCTTAGCAAATTCACTTCCGAAACTGGAAAAATTCTTCCACGTCGCGTGACAGGTGTAACCGCTAAATTGCATCGCAAAATCAACAATGCGATCAAGCAATCCCGCGCGATCAACTTGATGCCATAATTTGGCATACGTTGTTTTTACCAAGCATGGATAACTAATTTTTAAAGCCCGCCCGAATTACCGGGCGGGTTTTTTATTTCCCTTTCAGAAAGAATTATAAATGCAGGTTTTGCCAGATACGCAGAACGAACAAGATCATCGCGAGATTGTCATCGATCGCGTGGGCGTAAGAGAATTGCGCTACCCCGCAACTTATCTTGGCCGTGATGCCATCATGCAATCGACCGTTGCAAAGTTTGAAATGACGGTTGAATTACCCGCTCATCTCAAAGGCACGCACATGAGCCGCTTCGTGGATGTCTTGCATCAATACAAAGAACCACTTTCCGGCTCATCGTTAAGTCGCTTGACTGCAGAGTTAGCATCGCGCCTAGACGCTACGCGGGCACAGGTGAGTTGCGAATTCACCATTTTCCGCGAAAAACAGGCGCCGGTTTCAGGCATGAAAAGCCTGATGGATTACGAGCTGGGTATCGAAAGTCGATTCTCTGCTGACGGAGATCACGAGCTGTATTTCAGCCTAGAGATTCCAGTCGCCACACTTTGCCCATGCTCGAAAGCGATCAGCGAACGCGGCGCTCACAATCAGCGTGGTGTGGTGACGATTTCGGTTGAGGGTTCAGATCAACTGACTTTCGAGGAATTGATCGAGCTCGCAGAACGTTCTGCAAGTTGTGAGCTATATGCAGGTTTGAAGCGCACAGATGAAAAAGCCGTGACGGAGAGAGCTTATGATCAACCTGTGTTTGTTGAAGATCTTGCGCGGAATGTCGCCGCTGGTCTTAAACAACATCCGCTTGTGAATTGGTATCGGGTAGAGGCGGAAAACTTCGAGTCCATCCACCATCACAATGCCTACGCGATGATCGAGGCGTGAGCCCTTGCGGCACAATAATTTTTTTATTTGAACTATTGCCCTTGTGGAAGAGGGTGCAAGTTCAACAAGTGCTGCGGGTAGATCTCATCTAACAGTTTAAGATGTGAACATAAGACACCCGACCCCTTTGACAGAATCCTACTTGATAAGATAAATGTTAAAATGAGATACCTTACTCCAATGACGACCTTCAGTTTGTCCGGGAAGTTGAATTGGACTACAAACGGGTTATAAACGAAGCCAAAAAAAATGCGGGGCCGCCGGTTTGCACCGACGGCCCCGATGGGTTTCCGGAGAAAATTCACTCACTCCGGAAATGGATGGTTCTGAAATGGATTCTGGACCGTGGATCTGCGTGTCCGCTCGATCCCCGATCCTTGATCTTTCTTTATCAGTTAGGCTGCGTAGGCGTTACCAACAGACGGACGAACTGCTTGCCCTGCCCGGAGGTCAGGGTGTATGTCAGGTTACCGTCCGCGGGGGTTGGCTGCGGATCAGCTGGCGCCCAAGTACTGAGGTCGGACGAGGTTTGGACCTCAAAAGTGCCTTGGTAGTCTGGGTTCACGGGCCAAGTCACCTCATTGTTGGCATTCAGGCCTGGATTGGTGGCTTGACCGGTCACGCCCATGAAATAGGCAAGGCCGTTAGG
>JBILMI010000219.1:0-2990 GCA_044375585.1 Luteolibacter sp. | reverse complement strand
CGATCCATCCAACTCTTCTCTGACCTTTGCTAGCGTCGGCAAAGCCGCTGCGGCTCTGGGCAGAAAAATTGAAGTGCGCTTCGTTACCACCTGAAATCAGCATACCTGCGCTACCCTATCCCCTCCCGACTCCAAAGCGCCTGTCGATGTCTTTCCGATTAAATTCTGTTAGAGTCGGTCGGCCATCGGCGGCGCAGTAGGGCAGATCGCATTCAAACAGCTCTCCTAAAAGGCTCTGCGCTTCCACGATGCGTGGGACGACTCGCTTGGCGGCCTTGTTGGCGATGATTCTTGCTAGTCTTTCGAAAGTGAATTTCCCAGCGGATGCGGGGCCGTGGAGCGTTTCTTCCAGGATTTCGCTGAGGAAAATGTTCGGATCTTCCATTTGTAAAAACGCTGGGAGGCTCCTGAGTTGCAAGGTATTTCCCCCAAACGCCTCGACTTCCAAGCCTGCTTCTAACAACGCGTTTTTCTCCCGTAACAAATGATCCAGATCGCGAGGATCTAGCTCGATCAATACCGGAACTAACAGATTTTGCGTTTCCAATCCCTCTTTGTGGCCTTTGGTGAGTTGCTCGAAAATGATCCGTTCGCGCGCGGCTTTGGGATCGAACAACACCAAGCCGCTATCGCTTTCAAAAATTACATATCGCTCCTGCAACATCCCGACCAAGCGGAACTGCGGGGCTTTGGAGAGTCGTTCTGCGATCTCCGCATCGCTTCCAGCGACCATGGTCATTTCTTGCTGCGACGGATGAAACATGGCCGCACGCGACACGACTTTTTCCTCTGGCTCGATGATGAACTCGGAAGTGCTAGCAGGCTGCGTAGAGACTTGTGGCAGCGGGCTGCGCGGGCGTGGCTTCAGACAATCGGCGACTGCTTGAGAAATGAGATCCCGAATTTCATGCGGACGATGGAACCTCACTTCTTTCTTCGCTGGATGGACGTTCACATCGACCAACTGCGGTTCCATTTCCAACCACAACCATGCCGCTGGATACAATCCATCTTGAAGATTTCCGCGAAAACCCTCTACCAAACCTTTCGAGATCGCCGTGTCCTCGATCGGCCTGCCGTTGAGAAAAACAAATTGATGCCGCCTGCCTTTGCGAGCGTGCTGGGCTGGGAGAATGAATCCGCTGACCTGCATGCCATTGCCCATGGTTTCAGATATTTCCACCAATTCTCCACCTAGTTCATTTCCTAACAACTGCCTCACCCGATCCGCGGTGCGTACGACTCCTGGTAGATCAAAGATAGTCCGGTCATCTTTCCTGAAACGGAATCGCACACCCGGCGCGGCCAGCGCATGCAAGCGAAGCTGCTGTTCAACATAGGCCGACTCCGTGCTCTCAGCTCGCATGAACTTACGCCGAGCGGGCATGTTGAAAAATAGATTCCGTGCCTCGATCACCGTGCCGGGTGCGCCGCCGGCATCGCGGACATCGCGGAGTTTTCCGCCATCCACGATGATTTCTGTCCCAGTCAGCGAATCCGCCTGACGCGTGACCATGCGGAATTTGGCCACGCTCGCGATGCTTGGAACCGCCTCGCCACGAAAACCCAAAGTCAGGATTGTGCCTAAATCTGCCGCTGTGCGGAGCTTGCTTGTGGCGTGTCGCTCCAATGACAGCAACGCATCCTCACGCGCCATGCCACAGCCGTCGTCCGTCACGCGAATCAGGTTTACCCCGCCTTTCTCAATATCCACCATCACTTCCCGCGCTCCGGCATCTAGGCTGTTTTCCACCAACTCTTTCACCACACTCGCTGGGCGCTCCACGACCTCACCTGCCGCGACTTGGCTGGCTAAGATATCTGGTAAAACGCGGACGACTGGCACGCCACGATTTAGTCCTCACGATTCGCATTCAGCAATCTTCAATTGACCCATTCTCACCCCCGACTAGCCTGCTCACATTCATGGCTGGCTTTTTCAAAAAACTTTTCAACGCAATCATCGACCAAGCTGAGGTCGATTGGGACGATCTTGAGGCAAATCTCATCGCTGCTGATCTCGGGGGAAAACTCAGCACCGGCATCGTCAACGAGCTCTACGATCTCGGGCGGACCGTGACGGCTAAAGATGTCGTGGACATCACCCGCAAGCGTCTTTCAAAAATCCTACCGGAAGACTGCCCGCCACCGGCTCCTCGCGAAGATGGTAAACCCTGCGTCATCCTCGTCGTCGGCGTGAACGGCACAGGAAAAACCACATCCTCCGCCAAGCTCGGCATGTGGCTGAAACAACGCGGCCACAGCGTAATATTTGCAGCAGCCGATACATTTCGGGCCGCAGCAGTCGAACAGCTCCAGCGTTGGGGCGATCGACTCGAAATCCCGGTCGTCACTGGAGCGGCGAACTCTGATCCATCATCGGTCTGCTTCAAAGCGCACCAACAAGCCATCGCCGAGAAAACCCAATTCCTTATCTGCGATACCGCGGGTCGGATTCACACCCGCCATAACTTAATGGAGGAACTTGGAAAAATCCGCCGCACGATCGCCAAGCAAGACGAAGGCGCGCCGCATCTCACCTTACTCGTCGTTGATGCTTCAACCGGCTCGAATGCTCTCAACCAAGCCAAAGAATTTCACAAAGCCAGCCCGCTTGATGGTTTGATTATCACCAAACTCGATGGCTCAGGAAAAGGCGGCATCGCTTTCACGATCTTCGATCAAATCGGCGTCGCGCCGCGTTTCATCGGAACAGGTGAAGAACCGGAGGCTTTCTCTATTTTCGAGAAAGAGCGTTTTGTGGCGGAGGTGCTTTAGATGGTCTCGGGCATTCTTTCTACAGAGAGGGAGGAGAAGATGGAGAAGAGGAGCGAATTTAGATCTTAGAACTAATCCATTTTTTATTTTGGGGCTGTACTAGCTAAGCGACAAAAAATCGCATAACTAGAAAAGTCAATGTATCAAAGAAAAAGCCGTCTTCCAGCCCGAAAGCAAAGCGAGTTAATCAAACTTTTTGTCGTAGGCGCAAC
>JBILMI010000218.1:0-3000 GCA_044375585.1 Luteolibacter sp. | reverse complement strand
ATGCGTTGCAGGATTCTGGTATCGTGTTTGACTGGAAGACTGTCGAAAATGAACGTGATTTTACGGAAAGCGTAGCTAATTTTCAGCCGCATGTGATCCTTGTCGATTTTAAGTTGCCCGCATACTCTGGCGAAGAGGCGCTAAGCTTTGTGCAATCTCACTATCCACAGATTCCTGTCATCATCGTCACCGGCACGCTGGGTGAGATCAAGGCGGTCCAATTGATCAAGGCAGGAGCCGTCGATTTCATCCTCAAAGATCGCTTAGCACGTCTGCCCGCTGCAATAAAACATGCCGTCGAGAACGCACGCATTGCTGCCGAGCGTAAGGAGGCAGAAATCAAGCTCGCAGAAAGCGAACGAAAACTAAAAAAAAGCCTATTCAATTTCGTGGGATCAGTCGCCTCTATCGTTGGCTTGCGGGATCCATACACAGCAGGACACCAACTCCGAGTCTCAGAGCTTGCAGTGGCGATGGCTAAAGAAATAGGGCTGAGCGAATTTCAAATTGAAGGAATCCATTTGGGCAGCATGATTCATGATATCGGTAAGATTCAGATCCCCGCCGAAATACTGAGCAAACCAGGACGGCTTAGCGATCTTGAATACCAAATCGTCAAGCAGCATGTGATAGCCGGTTATGAAATTATGAAGAACGGTGAGTTTCCCTGGCCTATCGCTCAGATGATCCTACAGCACCATGAACGGTTGGACGGGTCCGGATATCCACACGGACTAAAAGGCGAGGAGATCATCCTTGAGGCTCGTATATTATCGGTGGCTGACGTGGTGGAGGCAATCTCATCACATCGCCCTTATCGCCCCTCACTGGGTATCGAAGCTGCGTTCGCAGAAATCACAAGTGGTCGAGGAGTGAGGTATTGCCCGCGGTCAGTGGATGCCTGTATCGCTTTGTTCAAGGAGCGCGGATTTAAATTCAGCACCTGAACAATTGCGATGGGGTCAATATTTTTAGCTCTTTGTAAAGTCATCGCCTTTGAAGAAATTCCTGTGGTATTCCACAATCACTAACGATTTATCCTCAGCTTTCGCCCGTCTTTTTGCCTGATACATCGCTTGATCAGCCATTTGAACTAACATTCTAGAGGTCTTCGCAAACGACGGGAAAACACTGATGCCTGCAGCGGCTCCAAAGTCTCCTTGCTTGCTAAACTGGCTGGGTTTCTGGAAGGTAGTGGTGATTAGATCCTTGAGGCGCTCCAGACTCTGATGGCTCTGATTAGCTGGCGTGATAAACACCACCATGAACTCATCACCTCCATAGCGGAATGCCATGTCACCGGAGCGACAGTTGGCTCTGAGTTTATCGGCAATATATTTTAGAACATAATCCCCTTTGTCGTGACCAAGGGTGTCATTGATGGGCTTAAACCCATTGAGATCAATGAAGGCTAGGATTACCAAGTTCCCATGAGCCTCGGCTCTAGAGCATGCCCATTTCAGATACATTTCCACATACCGCCGATTGGGTAAACCTGTTAGGAAATCGTGAAACGCAGGGTATTCAAACTGAGAAAATTGGGTCCTTCCTAGCCAAACAGCTCCGAGCAGAAGTGTGGCCTGAATGAGACCTAGACTTAGCAACCAATACCTATGATCGAAGTCCTCGTGATGAACGGGCAAGGCGTCCAGTGAAATACTGGAATTCTTCTCTGAACTCTGCTGAATCGTTTGAATATAGCTAGAGAGTTGGAAACATCCTCCCACTTGAATCACCACAATCACAATGAGGGCAAGCCAGATTTTTTTCCTATTTTTCATAGGTGATGAAAAGGGGTCAAATAGTAATAATGAATGGAGTGTCCATCTCTAATCTAAAGTCAGTCTCAAACATCACGCGAGGATCACTCGTGCTTTACGGTCTTTGGGGACGATATTGCACGCATCGACAACCAACGGGATCTCATCAGCTAATTGTTTATAGTCCACATCATGATTAGCCGTGCAAACCACGGCGGCGGCACAGTGTCCCAAATTTTCACGATTCCAATCGATGGAGGATTGTCCAGACCAATGGCCGCGGTGCGGCGGAATTAAAGGGATATGCGGATCATAATATTTCACATTTGCACCTTTAGACTTGAGGAGATTCATAATCGTGTAGGACTGTGACTCACGATCATCAGAGATACCTGGTTTATAGGCTAAACCAATGATCAGTATCGTCTTTCCATGTAGAGATTGCCCAGTATGATTGATAGCTTCTAACAGATGATTGACCACATAGCTTGGCATTGAGCGATTGATCTGCCCGGCCAATTCGATGAAGCGGCAATCGATATCCAACTCTCGAGCCTTCCAGATCAGATAATAAGGATCAATGGGGATACAGTGGCCACCGACCCCGACTCCTGGATAGAAGGGCATGAAGCCGAAGGGTTTCGTTTTTGCGGCATTTAGGACTTCCCATATATTGATACCCAGTGCCGAGTAGATAGTTTTGAGTTCATTGACTAAAGCGATGTTGATGAAGCGAAAGATATTTTCGGTTAATTTCACTGCCTCGGCGGTGTCGCAATTGCTCACAGGGACAATTTTATCGATCGCTTTCCCATAGAGTTCCATTGCTCTTTTTAGGCATTCTTTTGTTAGACCACCAATTACCTTGGGGATTTTGTGTAGTTTGCTTTCTGAGTTTCCAGGGTCTTCTCGCTCAGGAGAGAATACTAAGTGAAAATCGGTACCAGCTTTCAATCCGGAGCCTTTTTCAAGGATGATTCGGAATTCTTCACGGGTGGTTCCGGGGTAGGTGCTTGATTCGAGAGAGACGAGCATGCCACGCCGGAGGTGGGGGGCGATATCTTTTGCAACCCCGAGAACGTAGGAAAGATCTGGGTCTTGATGTTGGAGTAATGGGGTGGGGACGCAAACGATGATGGCTTCGCTCTCAGATAGGTCTTTAGGATCTGATGTGACCTCCAATGAGCCATCGCTCAATGTGTCAGCCAGATCTTCAGAGGAAATGTGCAAAAAAGGGGAG
>JBILMI010000063.1:0-11580 GCA_044375585.1 Luteolibacter sp. | reverse complement strand
TTCGACGCGGCGGTAAAACGCGGTAATTATGAAAACGTCCTGCTCTACGACGGACGTGAGGTAAAACACTACGCTTTAACCGATCACAAAGAATACTTCGCAGAGGCAACGGAAGCCTATTTCTACCGTAATGACTTCCACCCCTTCGTCGCTGCCGAGCTTAAAATCCATGATCCAAATATGTACGATTTGATGGAACAAATCTGGCAACCAAAGCCTGCATCAGAATGATTTTTTTGTGTCCATATCACTCCTGCTTGCCGACGTGTAGACTGCGCTTGCTAAAGATGGAATCCGCCTAACCAATTTTTCATTCTGGAGCATCGGACTGCATGCCTACACGTCCGGCTCTGCTTACAGGGGCGTGGCCTGTTAGACTCTGGTGGACTCAAGAAGTTGCGGGTTACCTGATGGGATCCAAAGATGGGATAAGCCCCCCTTCCCTGTCCTCTATCATATTCGGGAAGACGCCGCAGAACTCAAAAATCTCAGCCAAGAATTTTCTGAAATAGTCATATCAATTAAACTGCTGGCAAACGAGCTCATGCAAGAAATCGACACCATTAAAAAACTAAAAATCGTAACGTCTAAATAGATTTTCTATTTAAAGTTTCGTTTAGTCATTTTCTTTGCGAGCACGCGCGCGTCCTTTTCCCCCTAGTTGCATTTCTTGCCAAGGTTCTGAAACCGATAGAAGCTCATCGCAATGTTACGCATCCTCATCACTTTCCTGATTCTGGTTTCACAGTGCGCCGCTGAAAGCACGCGTCTTTGGCAGCCGATCATCGATTACACAATTTCGTTTCCTGGTGATCGGACGGATGCGGCACCGATGATTAACCCGTTCGAAAACTTCACTCACATGGCTTCCGACTTCGGTTGGATGGGTCCAGGCGGTGAACGCATCGATTCGAAAGGCGGAATCATCAACGTGAAGCCTAACGGCGAGTGGGCTGGCGCGTGGCACTCACTCGCTGGGCTAGGCATTCAGAAAAGTCACCTATTAGATCCCACGGATCTGGTAGGACTTGGCAGTGCTCCAGAAAAAAGGTGCGGCATTCGAGAGCTCGTCGTGAACGCCAGCGGGAAAGGCATTTTGCGCTTAGAGCTTGCCGATGTGACCCGCAAGGTTGTTTGGAGCGCCTCTGTGACTCTCAATAGTGAAAAGACGACCACGTTTAAATTTCCGCTGGATGCAGAGGCATTGGGTGAAATCAAAATCATGAACTGGATCGCCGAGCCAGGTTGTGAACTCCGGCTTTCTTCCATCGGTTTCCTTGCTGAGCGCCCCGAGATGTCTTTAGAGGAATGGGCATTTAGAATTTCTCTAGGCAAGCTTCGTCGTTGCCATAATTTCAAGAATGGCATGACTCGAGATCGCGGTCATATTCCTACTGGAAAATTTGACTCGATCTCATCAACGGGTATGCACGCGCTTGGCAGCGCTTTAGCCTTTACAGAAGGCATTATCGACAAAGAAAGAGCGACTGCCGAAATTACGAACACTCTAACAGCGCTTCAATCTTTACCTACCGCGGCTGGATTTTTGCCGCACTTTGTGCAACGCGGAAATGATGGCCGGTTTACCATCGTGCCTGGAACAGAATTCAGCACGATTGATACGGCGATCGCTTTGCATTCGCTATTATTAGCGACTCAGATCCTTGAACTGCCAGAGTTAAATCAACAAGTCGTGGGCATGATTACTCGCATCAATTTTGATGCTGTAACCGATGCAAATGGTTGGATCAGTCATGGTTTTCTGGATGACGGTAAAACCTTACTCACTTCTACTTGGAGGGATTGGGGTGGAGAAACGGCTTTGGTTCTCGCGCTCGAAGCGATGATTCTAGATCGCGCGCCCCGAGGCAAAATGATTCCCAGCGGAGCACCTTATCGCGGGGTTGGGTTTATCGCTGAAATCCAAAGTTTGTTCTACCCAGATTTCGACAGAACGGAACCCGATCTGGTGTCATCGATCTCGTGGCCCGAAACCCGCAAAAAGCTTTTGGAGGCCCAAATGGCATACCCAAAAACAAATTGGACTCAATCTGCTGCAGCTAAATCAGGAATTTTCGGACTTTCTGGCGGTGAAGCAGGTATGCCGGGTGCCGGATATACGGCCAATGGCACAGAAGTGATGGGCGTTCGCTGGCTGCATCCTCACTACATGATGATGGGCTTGGCACTCAGTCGTCCACAACTCTATCACAAAGGCTTGAGTGATCTTGATGCTGAACGGTTTCTCTATCCGATGGGCTTACCTGAAAATATTGAGGCCGACCTCCAACTTCACAATCCCATGCAGGGCTCTCTAAACGCCGCGTTCGAAACTCTTGCTGCTTACCACGGCTGGAAAAAACGTAGCACCAAAGAAAACTTCATCGATAATGCGAGTCTAAGCCATCCTCTTCTGAGAAAAGCCGCCGCCCGATTTTACAAGCCGCAGTAATGAATCATGCGGCTTACAAAGTCATATGCGCTCCCAATTCGACCACGCGTCCGGGTGGTAATTGAAAGTATGCGGTGGCTGGCGATGCGTTGCGCGCCATGACGGCGAAAAGAAACAGCCGCGCCCGATCGAACAGCCCTGCATTTTTCCCGACGCCGTAGGTTTCCCGACCGAGGAAATAAGTGGCCTTGTTAGGATTGAAGTGCAGGGATTCTGGCAACAGTTCTTTGAGCGCATGCGGCACAGTTGGGCTATCGGCAAATCCGAATTGGAGAGTGACGCGGTGGAGTCCTTCTCCAAGGTCTTGGTGGGTCATTCTCTCTGGTCCAGTGGCGTGTGGCTCATCCGATGTGGAAACATGGAGTAGTATGACCTGCTGATGGAGCACTTGGTTGTGCTTGAGGTTATGAAGCAGGGCGTTGGGGACTTTTGTGTCCTTGCCACTCATGTAAACCGCAGTGCCAGATACTCGGTAGATCTTGCCTTTTGAGAGCTCATCCAGCAGGTTGCTCACTGGAAGAGCGCCGGCAAGAATGCGTTTATAAAGCAGTTTGCGTCCCCAAATCCAGATCAGCATCAGCGACATGATCGCTCCGCCTGTCACCAGCGCAAGCCATCCGCCATGCAAAATTTTCAAAGCGTTCGCAGCTAGGAAAGCGGCGTCTAACAGGAGAAACAGGGCGGTGAGTGAGAATGCTTTTGCAAAGGACCAGTTCCAGCAGGCTCGAGCGGCCGAGTAGAACAGAACCGAAGTGATGGTCATGGTCAGCGCAATGGCGATACCATAGGCCCCCGCGAGCGCAGCGGATGTTTCAAAGCCGATGACTAGGCAAATACAAGCGAAGGCGAGCATCCAGTTCACCATGGGCACATAAACTTGTCCGGCTGAGTGCTCGGATGTGTAGCGGACGAGGAAACGAGGTAGGCAGCCAAGTTGGATCGCCTGAGTGGTGAGAGAAAACGCGCCTGTGATAAGGGCTTGGCTGGCAACCACCGCGGCGGCTGTTGCCAAGAGCGTGAGAGGAAAGCGCAGGAACTCAGGGGCGAGCAGGAAGAAAGGACTGCGAATGGCTGCGGCATCCGTGGTCAATAGCGCGGCTTGGCCAAGGTAGTTTAGCACCAAACATGGCAGCACGACCGAGAACCAGCCGATGCGGATGGGTCGTCTGCCAAAGTGCCCGAGGTCGGCATAAAGGGCTTCTCCACCTGTGACAGCGAGGAACACGGCTGCGAGCAAGGGCAAGGCATGTTTCCACTCGCGGATGAGGAAGGTCAATCCTTCCACAGGACTCAGAGAAAGCAGGATTTGCGGTTGGGAAAAGATTTCCTTAAGGCCGAGAAGCCCGATGGTGGAAAACCAGAGCAGAACGATGGGACCAAAGAGAACGCCAACTTTTCTGGTGCCGAAGCGTTGAATGGCAAACAGCGTTGCAAGAATGGCGACAGCAACCGGAACGGTCCAGTGCGCAAGCATGGGCGCACTAACAGAAAGGCCCTCCACGGCACTCAATACCGAGATGGCCGGAGTGAGCATGCCATCCGCATACATCAGCGCAGCTCCCGCGAGGCCGAACAGCAGGACTTTCCCCGCTCGTTTGCCATTCTCTTGTTTCGACGCTCCCCGAATTAAGGCTGACAGCGCGAGGATGCCGCCTTCGCCCTTGTTATCGAGCCTGAGGATGATGAAGAGATATTTGACCGTTACCACGAGCAGCAATGACCAAACGATCAAAGAGGCCGCGCCAATCAAATTGTGCGCATCGATGTGGGCCCCATCTGAGCCTGAAAAACATTCGCGAAACGCGTAGATCGGGCTCGTGCCAATATCCCCAAAAACGATTCCAAGTGCAGCAATGGTAGTCGCCGCTAGCTTTGGCTTCTGGTGATTGGAGTCTGAGATGTAAGAATTCATGAGACTGAGAGTGAGCCGCCGCAGCGCTTTCCTAGCAATCCGTCGGCAGTCTGACCAGTGGCAAATACAGCCCAGAAAGCGCGCGCATTGCGCCAAATAGAATGACACCGGGGGACGCCCTAAAATGAGGCTTTAAGAGGGCGCGGATAAGCATCCGCAACCGAAGAGCAACGCCGGAATCGGCGTCCTCAGGCCGGTAATGTGAAATCCTTTCCGCAGAGCGGCGCAAATCCAAAACCTGATCCGTTCCCGTTTCGGTAAGGACTTTTGGCAAACGGTCTATCTGGAATCATGAGTCACGTTAGTAAGAAAGAATATTTAGAAAGCTGTCGGCAGCGCTATCTCAGCCGTAATCGCATGGGACGCAGCGCGATGATCGACGAGGTTATCGACACGTTTGGCTGGAAACGTAAGCATGCGATCAAAGCGCTAAAAGGCAAAGTCACGCGCGGAAACAACGCAAAAAAGCGAGGCTCTAAGTCCACACATGGGGAGGAGGAAAAAGCGGTTATCGTATATCTATGGAAGCACAGCGAGCAGCCATGTGGAGTTCGTCTCAAAGAAACGCTGCCATTGTGGCTAGAGAGCTACGAGCAAGGCAAGATGGAAAGGTCGCAAAGCCGAACGTGCCAGCAACCGCATCAAGAAATTTGTGCCGATCCGCTGCGGTTCCCAAGAGTTTGATGAACCTAGTTAGATAGAAGCCGACACTGTATCTCACGGAGGCGGAAGCAGCAGCGGAGCCACGACCATGTTCAGGGCTTTTTCACGACCACATATCATTTGTCGCTCCGTTGGTCGGGATTATGGATCAAAACTGGATCCTTGCAGATGCTTTTTCACCAAGAGTTTTTTAAACTTTCAATTTTGGCGAATCGTGGCTGAGTATAAGCCATATTTGGCACCGCCACCTCCATGAATCAACATGAATATGCCATGTATTCTAAGCTCAGACATTCTAGATAAGCTCATGCTAATACGATCAACACAAATAAACCGCCCTATGAAAAGCCCGTTGTTTTCGATTATATCAGTAATCTCACTTTATCTCGGTCTAACAGCTTCAGTTGCGTTTGCTGGAGAGTCTTCACAAAAGGTGTATGGCAAAGGTAATCCATTTACTATCAGTGAGCTACCCGCGGGAGAATTAAAATCTAAACTCCAAAAGTTAGATGCCCCGACCAAAGATAAAGCCATGAAGTGGCTGCATCAGCTAACATTCCAAGAATTTGACGCAGCAGAGTATCTTCGAGTTGATAATCAGGGTGGTATTTACTCAGTATGCTCAGGGGTAAAATGTTCGCAAAGTGCTTGCGCGGATACTTCGCACGGACATTCAAAGACCTCAACGACAAAGGCTGAACAAATCCCTCTCAAAGATGGCGATCCATCACAGGATACTGGCGGATCCGTAACATCAGAGCCTCAAGTTGGGAGAGCGGCAGTAGCGATTGATAGCCCTCCAGCATATAACTCAAAACCAGATGCTCCATACCATATTTACCTCGACTTCAACGGCGCAGTTGTTGCCGGTAAAGCTTGGAATGCGAGTGCCGGCATTGCTAGTTGGGACTGTGCCCCATGGTCAAGCGATAATGACTTAAACACGTTCAGCGATGCTGAGCAGACGGTCATGTTTCAAACATGGCAACGGATGGCTGAGGATTTTTCGTCTTACAACGTAAATATCACCACAGATGTTACTTATGACCCTATCAACTATCGCGGGGATAAAAATAAAGTTGGTTGGTTATTGATTACTCCCGTAACAGACAAAAACGGTCAAAGTTGCCCACACGACGGAGCTGGCGGGGTCGCGTATCTTAATGTTTTCGGAAACGCAAATTACTTTTCAAACTATCAGCCCGCTTGGACAGCCATTCAAGACGGTGCTGCAGATACTTTTGCCGAAGTTTCATCGCACGAAATGGGTCACAACCTAGGTCTTAGTCATGACGGTAGGGGCAGCAACACCTATTATTTCGGTCACGGAAATGGTGATACATCATGGGCGCCAATCATGGGCGCAAGCTATGGCAAGAATGTGACTCAGTGGAGCAAGGGCGATTACAGCCTACAATCAGAGCGTGAAGATGACCTAGCAATTATGGCCGGCAAACTAACCTACCGGGCCGATGATCACGGTGAAACGACAGCTACAGCAACGCCATTAACCATTACCGGAACCACGGTAATTACATCGACAACGCCTCAAACCGATCCCGCCAATTCCAGTCCTGTCAACAAGGGCATTATTGAGAAAAGTGACGACGTGGATGTCTTCACATTTGATACGGGCGATGGCAGCGTGACCCTCGATGTGAATTCATGGAAAAATGCTAATGATACAAATGGAGGCAACTTAGATGTTTATATCGAGCTATACGACAGTGCCGGTACATTGGTAGCTAGTGCTAATCCGTTTAATTCTACGAGTGCCTCTATAACTACAAATCTTACAATGGGCACTTACTACTTACATGTCAAAAATATCGGAGTAGGTGATCCATTTAATTTAAATCCTAGTGGCTATTCTAGTTATGGTAGTTTGGGGCAGTATTTCATTAGTGGAACAATTCAAGAGCCTACTCCTAAACTAAGAGTTATAGCTATTACCCCTAATGAGGGAGAAAATAACGCTTCGATTCAAGTCACTATCACTGGCAGACTTTTGCAAGCGGACACTGCAATCAGCCTCAAAAAAACGGGAAGCCCTGATATTGTAGGCACCATTGTGAATTATGTTAGCGATGAAGAAGTCGATGTTACATTTAATCTAACAGGTGCAGCGATTGGTGTTTATAATCTCTACGCTAGTCATGTTAATAACGGCTCTTCATTGTTTGAAGAAGACACATTAGCGTCAGCCTTCAGGGTAAGCCTACCTATCATCGACTTTTTTGTTGAAAACTTTGATGTTAGCGATTCACCCCCTGAGGGTTGGACGACCTATTCCACCACAGGAGCTTCACCTCTCTGGGATGTGGTCTCAACGAGTAGTAACACTCCATCGAACTCCATTGGCGCTACTGCTCCATATTATTCATCGACAAAGTATTTGGAAAGCCCACCAATCGTGATTGGGGCAGACGTAATTGACCTAAAACTAAGTTTTTGGCAAAATTGTGAGCTTGAAAGCGGATATGATGGCGGTGTGCTAGAGTACTCTATAGACGGAGGAGATTGGTTTGATATTTTAAAAGAAGATTCTGGTGCAGAGTTCGTAAGCAATGCTTATACGGATACGATTTCTTCGTCATATCGTAGCCCTATTGCTGGCCGCTATGCTTGGACCGGTAACAGCCATGGATTCGTGCAAACCATTGTTAGCCTTTCTAACGCGTCGCGTTACGCAGGTAAGACACTTAGGGTTAGGTGGCTACTTGCCACCGATAATGCAGCTGTTTCACCGGGATGGAATATTGACACGGTGAAGTTTTACGGCTCCTACGATCCTGACTATGCTGTTACTCCGGTGAATGACCTAGTTGTAGCGGAAGCTAGCGACTTATTATTCTCTGGTAACTATGGCGGTCCCTTTACTCCAACCTCCCAAAGCTACACGCTCACAAACACAGGCAGCGAAACTCTGAAATGGACAGCATCAAAAGCATCTACTTGGGTGAGCCTCTCTGCGACCAGTGGAACTTTAGGCGCTGGGGGCTCTGCCACAGTCTATGTATCAATCAACAATAACTCTCTCTCTTTAACCCCAGGGCAGAGAGCGGATATATTGACGTTTAAAAATCAGTTATTACCAGATGATTTAATCACGCGAAATGTATTGCTGGATCTGGCTGCGATCCCAGCCACAGTGACGCTTAGCAATCTTTCACGGACCTACGATGGGTCGCCTAAAGCCGTCACAACGGTCACTAATCCTTCAGGATTGCCGGTAGTTATCACTTATGATGCAAACCCAACTGCGCCCACGAATGCGGGATCATACGCAGTTATAGCAAGCGTGAATCACCCCCAATTTGCAGGCACAGCCAGCGGCACTTTGGTAGTAGCCAAAGTGACCCCAACCGTCACTTCATGGCCAACTGCGGCTTCGGTCCCACTTGGTCAGCCGGTTTCATCCGCAACTCTCAGCGGTGGTAAGGCATCAGTTGCCGGAGCTTTCAGTTACGACTCACCGAGCACGGTTCTGGCAGTTGGAACCACCGCAGTGCCAGTCACCTTTATTCCGAATGATACCACAAACTATGATTCCATTTCCGGAACGGTGAATATCAAGGTTTATCCAGCATCCACAGATCTAGTGCGCACAACCATCAATAACGTAACGAACTCCGGCTGGACCGTGGTTAATCTTGGTAAAACCTATACTTCTCCAGTGATTATCGCCACTCCGATTTATACTAGCTCGACTCAACCGCCCGCAGTCACTCGCATTCGGAATGTGACTGCATCGAACTTTGAGCTCAAACTCGATCGTGCGGATGGATCGTTAGCCGCCATCACGATGGATGTGGCCGTGGTCGCTGTAAATGAGGGAGTATATACCATGGCTGAGCAAGGCGTGAAAATGGAGGCGGTGAAATTTAACTCCACTCTCACAGCATCTGGAATCGGATCATGGAACGCGGAAGCTCAATCCTATAAAAATTCTTACACAAAACCCGTCGTTGTTGGCCAAGTGATGAGTTATAATGACTCAAGCTGGTCGGCGTTTTGGACTAGGGGAGCGAAATCTACCGATCCGATCAGCGCCACTCATTTTAATGTCGGAAAACATGTGGGCTTGGATCCTAACAAAATCCGTGGCAACGAAACCATTGGCTATATCGTCATCGAAACTGGCACAGGCATGGTTGATGGAGTTCGTTACCAAGCAGCACTCGGCAAAGATGCTGTTAGAGGATTTGGTGACTCTGCAACCCCTTACGCTTACCCACTAACGGGACTCTCCAGCGTTAGCACTGCCGCGATATCGCAGAGCGGAATGGATGGCAAAGAAGGATCATGGGCGGTATTATTCGGCAATCCAGCCCTGTCAACAAAGGCTCTTAAGCTATACGTCGCGGAGGATGCTTTTAATAATAGTCTCAGTAAGCACACCACCGAGCAGGTCGCTTATATCGTCTTTGAGTAATCTTAATGTTACTTGGTTATCTCGGAGGTAACACACGTGCCACACTGAACTTGGAATGTAGGATTCATTCTCCGATTCTGTGGGCTTCGTTTATCTCTCTCTATCAAATGGGGTGGGATTGTGGTGCAATGCACCACCAAGGAGAATGCGGTAGCGCCTGATGGATAACTTCGCAAATCGCGAAATCTGCAGCCATACCCCGTTGGCTGGTGCTATATTTCTTGTATTCATGGGCATTTGGTGCGTGTTTGTCAATTGCCGGTGGCGAAGGGCGAGACCCAGCGACACGGCGGTTTTCATGAAATTCTCATGGAATCGGGGAATTCTGTCCCGGTCCATGGGGATGAATTTGAATCGCGATAGAATCACACCATTGCCCGGAATTAGGGAGTCGACATGTTTGGTCAGGTTTTCGTCCTTCCGTCATACATTTGCCATATCGGCGCCGCCGATCAAAGGCGTTTTTGAAATCCTAGCTAGGCTTCCAATGTCAATTGGACTTGTAAATGGCCAGGCGCTACTTCCTTTCGTTTCCAGCTTTGGCACGGCCAACGATTACATCGGCCTGGAGATCAGCGATCCGATGATCGAGGCGGCGCTGGATAACTTCAACTACCACCCGCACGGCAAACGCATCAGCATTCAGTCTTCCGGCCTGTGTCGCAAAGCCCACAGAATGGCCCTTGGACCGCATGACGCCCCCCAGCGCGACGAATTTGGGCGGACTCCGCTATAGGCGCCCAAATTCGAATCCCTCGCCACTTGATTCTTGATCTTTAACCCATGATCTCCTAGTTGATTCCCGTAACCTGCCGCGATAGCATGCTAGCTCTTCGGTTGCTGAATTTTCGGGTTCGCTCAACATTACTGATTAAAAACATGAATATCGCTCATTTACTGCGGTCAATCGAGACGATCGCATTTCGGTTCCTGATTTTGGCGATCGGTCTGCTAATGTCCGAGGTTCAGCCACTGATTGCGGCAGATTTGAACCACGATGCGGCCACCGTTCGCAGCGTGGCGCTCGTTGATTCGGCTTTGCTGGCTAGCATTCCCCGGGAGGAGTTCGTCGGCTCGCGAGTCATCCCTATCGACGGCACTCGTGATGTGATCGAGCAGATCACGGCGGCACTCGATGGGCAGACCGATATCGATGTCGTCCGGGTTCTCTCACACGGCGAGCTTGGTGCGTTGTGCTTTGGTGCCCAAAAGATCGACGCAGCTATGCTTGATGCGCGGTCCAGAGAGATTTCCGACTGGAAAAACTCCCTGACCGCCAATGCTGAGATTCTCATCTACGGATGCAGCGTGGCTGGTACGAATCAAGGAAAGTTGCTTGTCGATCGGCTGGCGTCATTGACCCATGCCAATGTCGCCGCAAGCACCAACACGACTGGGACCGGCGGTGACACGATTCTTGAATACGGGGTGGGAGAAATCCGATCGGGACTATTGGCCGATCTCGCGGATTACGAACGGGCAGGTGTCTCGCTCCAACTTGAAACCTCGGACTCCACACTCACGAGCTGGACGAGCAACCAAAATGGAACGGTCACGGCTACGATGGAGTTCAACCTTCGCGGACGCTACTACTACGCTGGTGGTGTTTATTTAACCGACGGAAATGTTTATATGTATCTCAACAATGTTAAAGTTGCGACGAAATACATTAACGCCACTCGCGATCCCGCGAAAAATTATCGCGTGACTTTCACAGCTACCTTTGCCGTGCCGGTGGGCAACAACAAGATTTCGGTGAGCCCGCTAGATGGCTCCACGATATCATGGGGAGATTACCCTGTAAGCTTGGAGATCGAGGCCCCGGATTTCTATGGCGCTCCGGCGGCAGCGACGGCACACACGGTGGCTGCGGGCAACTTTTTCGGATACTACTACTATGCCGCCGGCACGAATCCGCAGACATATACCGCCACCGGATTGCCGGCGGGGTTGACGATCAATTCAATCGGCGGCATCTCCGGTTACCCGCGTAGCGGCACTGCCGGCGTGCATCAGGTGAACATTACCGTGTCCAATGGTTTTGGAAGCCGCACCCTGCCGGTGACCTTCACGATCACCAATCAGGCTCCAGAATTTGCAAGCACATCATCGGCAAGT
>JBILMI010000217.1:0-3141 GCA_044375585.1 Luteolibacter sp. | reverse complement strand
AACTAACAATCAAATAATTAATCACATCCGTAGCCGGAACCAGCATACAACCGATCAAGCTTACATATATCGCACTGAAACTACCCGCCGTCCGTCCGAGAAGAATTCCATGCAGCATTGGAGCAAGTGCACAGGGCACAAATAAATATCGAAAATCTTCAGGAATGGTGCCACCATCCGCCAAGCTCATCACCAGACGTACCAATAACAGATGACAAAAGATTCCGCCGAAAACCAAAAGCACTCGGCTATTATTTCGGCAACTACTCGGTGCACCTACGTGGAACATCGCGAGCGCGGTCAGAGCCAATACAAAGCCGTAAATCACCCCTTTGAATGGATCGACAGAAAACGTCGCATCCGCCGATGCCTTCAAGACCATCATCGCCATGCCCATCGCAAATAACGAATACAAAGCAATTTTAATCAAACGGCTCATCTCCAACGCTTGGAGTGTCGCGTTCTCAGTATGCACTCTACGCTTTTTCCCTAGGGAAAAGCCTTTTTTGGCTAGCTGCCAGCGCTTGATGCTATCAAGAAATCCCAAAATGTTGTTTTTTGTTATTCTGGCCCCAATTTCACTCAGGAAACTTGGGCGGGCGCGGAAACTAGCGAGAACCAACGGGGTTGGCAATCTAGATTTCCGATGGCGATTTTCGGCCATTTTTACGAAATATCCTTATTTTAGGAATTTCTCAGCCCTCATTATGATTGATGTTTGAGCCCGATCATTTGAAGTTCCCGCTCGCATGTCGCTTTCTTCCTACGCATCCCCGACCCCAGCTCTCCAGAAAGAGGTCTCACGACGCCGCTCTTTCGCGATCATTTCCCATCCGGATGCAGGAAAAACTACCCTGACCGAGAAATTTCTCCTCTACGGCGGCGCGCTAAACCTTGCCGGATCGGTCACAGCCCGGAAAAACCAACGCGCTACCACCTCCGACTGGATGGAGCTCGAAAAACAACGCGGGATCTCAGTTTCCTCCACCGTTCTCCAGTTCGAATACAAAGACTGCGTCGTCAATATCCTCGATACACCCGGCCATAAAGACTTCTCCGAAGACACCTACCGCGTCCTCACCGCCGTCGATGCCGCGGTCATGGTGGTCGATGCCGGTAAAGGTATCGAAGCCCAGACACGGAAACTTTTCGAGGTTTGCCGCCGCCGTGGGGTTCCAATTTTTACGTTCATGAACAAGTTGGACCGACCCGCGCGGCCGACCCTTGACCTACTCGACGAACTCGAATCTGTCCTCGGCATCCACGCGTTTCCTGTCAACTGGCCGCTCGGTGATGGCCCGCGTTTCAAAGGCGTTTACGATAGGGAACATAAAAAAGTTCATCTTTTCGAACGCACCGTTCACGGATCTTTCCGAGCTCCCGTTAGCGTTTCAGGGATCGAAGATGAATCGGTGAAAAACACGGTTGATGAAATCACCTACAATCAAGTCTGCGACGAGCTCGAACTCCTTGAAGGAGCCGGCGCTGATTTCGATGTAAACGAAGTGCTCGCTGGAAACCTCACACCTGTATTCTTCGGATCCGCTGCGAACAATTTCGGGGTGCAACTCCTACTCGATCGTTTCCTTGAGCTCTCCCCTCCTCCACTTCCACGCATCAGCGATGGCCAAACGGTCCATCCTGCCGCCAAAGGCTTTTCCGCCTTCGTTTTCAAAATCCAAGCGAACATGAATCCGAAGCACCGCGATCGGATCGCATTCATCCGCATCGTCTCCGGCCAGTTCGAGCGAGATATGAACGTCTACAATACCCGCACTGGTGAAAATGTTCGCCTAGCCAATTCCCAGCGCCTCTTCGCTCGGGATCGCGAAACGGTCGATGATGCCTACGCCGGCGATGTCGTCGGCCTTGTCGGAAACTACGATCTCCTCATCGGCGATACCTTAGCCTCATCTCCCGATATTAAATTCGATGAAATCCCACGCTTCCCGCCGGAGTGCTTTTCCTACCTCACCAATAAATCCACTGCGAAATACAAACGTTTCCAAAGTGGTCTCGAGCAACTCCTCAAAGAAGGCGTCGCCTCCGAGTTCACACTACTCAGTGGATCCGCAAACTCCTCGAGCGTCCTGCTTGGCGCGGTCGGCCCGCTGCAGTTCGAAGTCCTCCAACATCGGCTCGAAGGCGAATACGCCGCAGAAACTCGAATCGAATCCGCTGATTGGTCAATCGCTCGTTGGCTCAAACCAAAAGAAGGCAATCCCCTCGCTCCCGAAGCCAGGCCTGCACTTTCTCTTGGCACCGCCCTATCTCGCGATTCTAACGGCTGGCTCGTCGCGCTCTTCCCTCACGATTGGGCCATGAAAACCTTCATCGAGAAAAACGAAGACTGGGTAATATCCGAGCAGCCGTTTCCTCCCATGTAGCTGCGCCGTCCCGGCGCAGGCCGTACCAGAGGCGTCCCGCCTCTGGCTATCTTCCTCTTCCTTGAGATTTGAAGTTTGGAGTTTAAATCTCCACCCGATACCTCATCACCTTCGCATCGACTTCTTGGCTCCACGCATCGATCCCACCTTTCATCCCAAACGTATTAGGCATCCCGTGCCCCCTGAACCACGCAACCTGATCTAACACATATTTTCCCGTGTGATCATAAAGCACCACCAAGCCCGAAGGTTTTTCTTTGAAAATTTTCTCCTGAAGCTCCTGCGTGAAAAACTGCGCTCCATCGATCTTTACCGCCTCGAACTCCTCGCGAGTCCGCACATCCACAAAAGTGACTTCAGCTTTTCTCTGAGCGACATCGCTCGGTGAAATCAGCATTTCTAAATCATGCTCATGGCTACTGAGCAAATGCGCCAGCACCTCATCCGCATCAAGTTCCGCACGCTTGGATAGATCTGCCAGAGTCTCCCCCTCATCAAACGCGCAACTCTGACACCCCCCGAGATGATATTTCGCAAACAACGCCCGCCTCGCGCCCGGCATCTCCGCCATCAGCTCTCCCATTTTTTTGTTCGCATCCATGCCCAAACCTTCAACCCAAAATCATACTCTCACAATCCAAAATCCAAATCATCCAAGGCTCTTACAAAACTCCTCAAATGCTTTGAGTTCATCTTCGCCAGCGACTCCTGCCACAATATGTCCTGCAAGGCTACGAATCAAAAATTCATCTTC
>JBILMI010000062.1:0-12005 GCA_044375585.1 Luteolibacter sp. | reverse complement strand
ACACACATCAGGCATGAAGGACCTCAGCAAATACCGTAATATCGGAATTTTCGCCCACGTTGACGCGGGCAAAACGACCACCACCGAACGCATTCTCAAACTCACCGGTAAGATTCACAAAATCGGCGAGGTCCACGACGGCGCATCCACGATGGACTTCATGGATCAAGAAGCTGAGCGCGGTATCACCATTCAATCTGCTGCCACCACATGCTTTTGGAAAGGTCACCAGTTCAACGTGATTGACACACCCGGACACGTTGACTTCACCATCGAAGTTTACCGTTCCCTCAAAGTTCTCGACGGCGGTGTCGGCGTTTTCTGCGGATCCGGCGGTGTTGAGCCACAATCCGAAACCAACTGGCGCTACGCGAACGATTCGGGCGTTTCCCGCGTTATCTACGTGAACAAACTCGACCGTATCGGTGCTGATTTCTACCGTGTTATCGCTCAGGTCAAAAAAATCCTCGGCGCTCATCCACTTGTCATGGTTCTGCCTATCGGCACGGAATCTGACTTCGTTGGTGTCGTCGATCTCCTCACCATGAAGGCCCACATCTGGGACGAATCTGGCCAACCGGAAAATTTCACGATCGGAGAAATCCCTGCCGACATGCTCGACAAGGCTAAAGAATTTCGCGCTCAACTCATCGAAACCGCCGTCGAACAAGACGACGAAATCATGGAAGCTTACCTCGAAGGCACTGAGCCGACCATTGATCAAGTTAAGAAGTGCATCCGCAAGGGCACGATCGATCTCGCGTTCTTCCCAACTTACTGTGGATCTTCCTTTAAAAACAAAGGTCTCCAGCTCGTGCTCGATGCTGTGGTTGACTACCTCCCTTCCCCTCTCGAAGTGAAACCCCTTCCTGAAGTTGATGCTGAAGGCAATGAAACTGGCCTGTTCGCCACTGCAGATTCAAGCAAGCCACTTCGTGCACTTGCCTTCAAAATCATGGACGACAAGTTCGGAGCTCTCACCTTCACTCGTATCTATTCTGGAACGATCAAAAAAGGCGACACCATCCTCAACTCCTTCACCGGTAAAACCGAGCGAGTTTCCCGCATGGTGGAAATGCACGCCGATGACCGCAACGAAGTCGATGCCGCACAAGCCGGTGACATCATCGCCATCGTGGGTCTCAAAAACGTTCAAACAGGTCACACCCTTTGCGACGAGAAATTCCCAGCGACCTTGGAGCCAATGGTGTTCCCAGATCCGGTTATCTCCATCGCTGTTGCAGCTAAGGACAAAGCCAACGCCGAGAAACTCGCTAACGCGATCGGCAAAATGATCCAAGAAGATCCATCCTTCCGCGTTGAAACCGACGAGGAAACCAACGAGATGATCCTCAAGGGCATGGGCGAGCTTCACCTCGACATCAAAATCGACATCCTTAAGCGCACGCACAAAGTGGAAGTCACCGTCGGTGCTCCACAGGTTGCTTACCGTGAAACCATCACCAAATCCCTCAACGACAGCTACACCCACAAGAAGCAATCCGGTGGTTCCGGGCAGTTCGCGAAAATCGACTACACCATCGAGCCAGGCGAGCCGGGCACAGGTTTCATCTTCGAATCGAAGGTTGTCGGCGGCAGCATCCCGAAAGAGTTCATTCCCGCCGTCGAAAAAGGCTTCAAAACCTCCGTTGATAAAGGACCACTTGCTGGCTACCCTTGCTTGGACTTCAAAGTCACGCTTAACGAAGGTGGTTTCCACGCCGTGGACTCCAGTAACATCGCCTTCGAAATCGCTGCGAAAGCCGCGTATCGCCAGACGATGGTCAAGTGCGGTCCTCAAATCCTTGAGCCAATGATGAAACTCGACGTCTTCGCTCCAGAAGAAAAAGTCGGTGACGTCATCGGCGACCTCAACCGCCGCCGCGGTATGATCCAAGGTCAAGAGCCAACTCCGGGTGGCGTTCGCGTCAAAGCCGAAGCTCCGCTCTCCGCGATGTTCGGTTACATCGGCGACCTTCGCACCATGACTTCCGGTCGCGGTCAGTTCTCCATGGAGTTCTCTCACTACGCCCCTTGCCCGAAAAACGTCTCTGACGACGTTATCGCAAAAGCCAAGGCCAAAGAAGAAGCACTCCGCGCTGGCAAATAAGCCCAAAGCTAACCTTCAAACCCGCATCGGTCCATCCGGTGCGGGTTTTTTTGTAAGAACATAAAACTTAAACGGAGGAACCGAGAAAGCGGAGGCAACGGAGGAGGAATCTGAGGATTCTGGTTTTGCGTTTAGACCGTTTTCCAAAAGTCCTTACCGAAACGGGGAGTAATTGGTTTGATTGATGAAGTCAGCGCTGCGCGGATGGTTATTGAGTTCCGGTTGGAAAAGGCCGATGCCAGCGTTGTTCGTCGGTCTTGGATGCTTATCCACTCCCTTCTCACGCCTTGGACTCGACCTTTTCGGTAATTACTTTTCGCAATCAGTCTAATGCCATCAACCAATCCAAACTTTCAACATTTATTAATCCTCCGCTTCTCCGCTCCTCCGTTTAAATCATTCTTTCCGCGAGGTTTAAAAGTTGAATTTTGAAACTTGAAGCTTAGAAACCTAGCATGTCTCAACCTTTCACGCTCAAGCCTATCATCGCGCTCGGTGTTGTTCCCACCCACCTTGGTTTTGTCGATGCCCTCGTGCCGGATGCGGACGGAAATTTCACTCGTGAAAAAGACGGGCGTATTGCCATCGTTGCGGAGATGGATCGCATTTGTGCAGCTTCACCGGTGCGCCCAAACTGTGTGCAGATCTCACTTTTTCCCGGCACCAATGATTCCGAAATCGCGGAGATGATGGCCGGTCTCGAAGCCCTCAAGCTCGATGTCCACTTGATCATGATGGTAGGTGGTGCAAACCCAATGAATCCTGCCGATGAAGACGCAGTCATCTCTCAACTCATCGGTTCGCTGCGCGCCGCCCAAACTTACGGAGCTACCTCGGTCGCTTCCACTTCCATCGAGGAATGGATAAACGGTCCAGTCAACATGGATCTGGATACAGCGATCGCTCAAAACGTCAAACTTCACATCCGTGCCGCAAGAGAATCCGGCTTGTTAGATTCCGCCATCACTTCATGGCATATCGAATTCCTCCGCCCTGGTGAGTTCAAAACGTTTACTAACATCTCGCGCGGCTGGGCTTTCATCAAAGCCATCAACAAAGAACTCGGCCGTGATTATTTTAAACTCCTCATTGACTCCGCGCACATGGGTGACTCCGGACTCTCCATCGAGGAAAACCAACGCCTCATCGGTGAGCTCGCCGCTGCCAATCACATGGGCATTTTTCATGCTTCCGCAAAAACCACGCGGGGTTGCTTGAGCACGGATGATGGATGGGTCGGTGCAACCTTGCTAGCTGCCGCTAAAACCGGAAAACTCGAAACTGTATTCGTCGAGGTATTCCGCCATGATGATCCGGCTCTCCAAGCCCTCCGCGATCTGGATTCCGGCAGCGGAGTCGATACCACCGATGGACGCACTTACACCCAAGTGGTTATCGATGGATTGGTGGATGTTGCTCACCGCTTGAATAATTTGAAAGCTCGCGGGATTCTTTAAGAAAGGTAGGGCACCATCGCCGAGGGTGCCGCGCGGAGCGAAGTGACAAAGAATTCGTATTTGATGATTGATTGGCTCAACGCTACGCGCGGTGCTCTGTGGCGAGAGCGCCCTTCCACAACCCTACACACCCATGGTCAAAAATTGCCCAGCGCTTTTCTTTCCATGATCAAAAACCACCCAAATTTCCCCTTCATGCATCGAATTTAGAGTTTCAGAAAAAAATCCCCCGCTTATTCTCGCTTCGATCGAAGAAATACAAGATTTCTCATTATAGCTACGTTAGATTAGTCTCATTCTAAAACCAACCCGTTTACCTCCATGAAAACTATCCTCCTTTGCCTCGCCTTGACCATTGGCGCATCGCAAGCCCAGAACGAATATCTTTCGATCAAAAACGAAGTCCGCCAATCGATTGCACGCGGAAACACTTGGCTTGCTAGTCAGCAAAAAGAAAAAGGTTTATGGGACGATGGTGGAATTCCAGCATTCACAGCTCTTGCTCTGACTGCAGGTGTCCGCGATCCCAGCCTTGAACTTCCAGCCGATGGCAAACTTCCCGATCACCTCAAAAAAGGTTTCGACTGGCTGCTTGAACAACAGAAAGAAGATGGCGGGATCTACAACCGTGGCCTAACCGTCTATAACACTGCCACTTCCGTCACCGCACTTTCCTCTGCGAACCGTAAAGAGTTCGAAGCTGCCATCGTCAAAGCCCGTCGTCACCTCATCGGTCAACAATGGGACATCGGCGATAAAGGTAAAACTGATAATCACAACGACGGTGGTATCGGTTACGGCTCCAAGGACGACCACACCGATATGTCCAACACCTACCTCGCGATCGAAGCGATCGCTCTTTCCGATAAAATCATCCAAGACGGCAACTACGCCGATGAGCCCAAGCTCAACTGGGACGCGGCTCTGACCTTTCTTTCCCGCAGCCAAAACCTCAAAGCCACCAACGATCAACCATGGGCTTCCGATGATGAGAAAAACAAAGGTGGTTTCATTTACACTCCAGGAGAATCAAAAGCCGGCCAAGATGTTGGCGCTGATGGCAAAGTTGCCCTCCGTTCCTACGGTTCAATCTCTTACGCCGGCCTGCTCTCGCTGATCTACGCAAAGCTTGAACCCGGCGACCCACGCGTCGTCGCTGTTAAAAAATGGCTAGCTAAAAATTATAGCGTCTCCGAAAATCCTAACATGGGCGCTGAAGGACTCTTCTACTATTACCAAGCCATGGCCAAAGCCCTTAACGCTGCTGGCATCGACAAGATTAAACTCGCCGATGGTAAAGAAGCTGACTGGCGTAAGGATCTCGCGGGTAAACTTCTCTCCTCACAACGCGAAAATGGTTCATGGCTCAACGATAACGGCCGCTGGATGGAATCTAATCCTGTGCTTGTTACCGCTTATACAGTGATGGCGCTGGAAGAGATTTATTATTCAATCCCAGAAGGAAAATAATAACGGTAGGGCCAAATGGGAGGGCCCCATCATACACCCCGATCTATCCGGGCCTAGGGTTCCTTTCTGGCGCCATTCCTTAAAAAAGGATGCCAGGAATACTAGGAGTCTTTTGCCTGATGAATCACGAGTTATCGCTGGCAATGATCCTGGGAGTTTTGATAAATCGGATGGGAAATTCGTTATGAATTATTGGATATTGGGCGCGCTTCGCACTTTTCTCCAATCTTCTTAAGCCTCCGGCCAATGGGTGAGGTTTTTGAGAAGTTTTAGGCGATTTTCGATGTCTTCCAGGTTGATATGGGCGAGGCGGTTTGCGGAAAAGGCCTCGCAGGTGAAGGAGGCGACGACCGAGCCGTAAACCACAGCTTGGCGGATATCATCGAAGGAAAAGTCGCTTTTCTCGGTGGAAGCCAAGTAACCAGCAAGGGCGCCGAGGAAGGAATCGCCCGCGCCGGTGGGATCGGCGACTTCTTTGAGAGGAAAGGCGGCACAGCGAAAGAGATCGAATTTCTCCCCCGGGAGGGTGAATTCGGTGGCTGGGGAGCCGTCAGGATGCTTGGAAAACAGGATGGCGCCGAATTCACCGAGCTTAATGATCACATGTTGCGGGCCTTTATCTAGAAGGGTTTTTCCGGCAATGATGAGGTTGGAAGTTTTACAAAAATCTCGGGCTTCGGACTCATTGATGACGAGGAGATTGATTTTTTTAAGGACTTTGTGGAGCTCATCGTTCGCGATGGTGATCCAGAGATCCATAGTATCGGCAGCAATGAACGGACTAGGAGCCGTGAGTTGCTCGATCATTTGGAGCTGGTTGATCGGGTGCATGTTGGCGAGCACCACCACGGGGGCGCAGGTCATTTCAACTGGAATTCTCGGGGTCCAGTTTTCTAGAACATTGATTGCGACGGAGAGCGTATCGCGGTCATTCATGTTTTCATGGTAGGATCCAGACCATGAAAAGGTATCGCCATCAGAGCGTTCGAGGCCGGTGGTAGAGATGTTTTTAGAAGCGAAAAGATCTAAATGTTCCTGCGGGAAATCTTTCCCTATGATCCCGATGAGATGGACTGGGGAAGTAAAGTAAGAAGCCGCGATGCCCGTAAAAGAAGCGGAACCGCCGAGTAGGTTTTTCCCCTCGGCGACAGGAGTTTTGATGTGGTCGATGGCGATAGAACCGCCGATCAGGACTGAAGATGCTGCTGACATGTAGGGTTTTTAAACTTCAATTTTCAAAATTCAACATGCAAATTCCAAGGATGATTTAAACGGAGGATCGGAGAATACGGAGAGAACTACCAAAACGAAAGGATGTCACACTTAGAAAAAGAAGACCTCAGACAGAAAAATGGGGGGCAGAAAAATGAAGAGATTTAACCTCGAATTACTCGAATTAGACGAATTAGACGAATGATTGCTGATTAATCGCCATCCCGAATATTCATCAGCAAATTATCTTCAAATTTGTGTTATTCGAGTAATTCGTGGTTAAAATCATATCAATTCCAGCTTTCCCTCTTATTTTTCTACCCAAAATTTTTCTGTCAGAGATCTTAACTCAACCCAAGTCCCCTCTTCTCCGTTTCTTCCGATATCTCCGATCCTCCGTTTAAATCTTCCTGTAATTTGGAAGTTGCTGGAAACATAGAGAGATGATGAATTGCTCACTTATGACTTCGTTAAATCTCAGGAATCTTTTTCTAGGTGCGTTGGCTGGGATGGTGGTTTTGCCTGCAGTTGCTTTTGCTGAAAATCCCGCTCCAAAGAAACTCATCCTCATCGCTGGCAAGCCCAGTCATGGGCCGGGCCTGCATGAATTCAATGCGGGTTCTTTGTTATTTCAGAAATGCCTCAAAGATATCCCCGGACTGACGGTCGAGGTTCACGACAATCACTGGGTAAAAGACGATGCTGTGCTCGAAACAGCTGACGCTGTCGTCATCTATTCCGACGGAGGGGCAGGCCATCCTGCGCTGCAAGGCAATCATCGTGAGTTACTTCAAAAAGTCGTGAACCGCGGTGGTGGAATGATGATGATGCATTACGCAGTCGAGTGCTCAGCCGCAGAAAAAGCCACGGGTGATTTGTTCCGTAGTTGGATCGGCGGCACTTATGAAACAAATTTCTCCTGCAACCCCATCTGGGATGCTGATTACAAGAAATTCCCTATGCACCCGATTTCACGCGGTGTTAGCCCTTTCAAAATCACAGACGAATGGTATTTCTCTATGCGTTTCAACGAGGGAATGAAAGGCGTGCAATCCATCCTTGTCGCTGCGCCAAGCGATGAAACTCGTGACGGTCCTTACGTCCATCCAAAAGGCCCTTATTCACACATCCAAGCTAGAAAAGGCGAGGACGAAACGATGATGTGGTGCATCGAGCGCGCTGACGGCGGACGTGGGGTCGGCTTCACCGGCGGACATTTCCATAAAAACTGGGCAGACGACAACATGCGTAAGATTGTACTCAATGCGATGCTCTGGATTTGCAAAATCGATGTCCCTGAAAACGGTGTTGTCTCCACGGTAACAGAGGAAGAAATGGCGGCGAACATTGATGAAACTAAATCAAATAAGTAATCCAACCTGATGAGCGCCGGCAAAGGAATACTTGTGGCCGCGCCTGAGCGGTGGGACGAGGCATGTTTTGCAGTTCCTGCAGTGCGGGCTCTCGTGCGCAGTGGACTCGTTAGTGCACTGGTTTGTCATGAAAGGCAGGATCGTTTTTGGGAAACGGTTTGCGCGCTACCGCGCTTCACATTTTCCCACAAAACCAGTGCTGGGCAACTCGCGAAAACGATAGGAAACGATTGGGAGGCATCGCTAGTTTGGGAGGAAGGCATCACCGCTAAGGCGTTTGCCAAAGCAAAGATTCCGCGCCGTCTCGGACCGTCCGATAACAGGCATAGAAAACATCTCACGCATCCGCTGAATGCCAAAGAAGCTCCGACCGAGCACCGCGTGCGGCTTTACTTAAACTCCTTAGAGGAAATGGGCGTTTCCGTAAATCAACCCGAGTTCTTTGTTCCTGCTTCACTGGGGATTTCCGCTAAACCGAAATCTGTCTTACTATGCCCCGGATCGGATTTTGGAGCTAGCTACGAGTGGTCATTAGATCACTGGCAAATGGTGGCTGAAGATTTGTTAGAAAAAGGCAAGCACCTGACCATCGCCAGCTCGGTGGGAAATCGAGATTTAGGAATAATCCTCGCGAACCGCTTAGGTGACGCGGTGAATTCTTTTCACGCATACCCCCTAGGTAGCGCTCTGCCCACACTCGCCACGTTTCAATTAATCATAGCAGCCGATGGCTCACTCCCACACCTCGCAGCCTACACCGGAGGCATTTGCGTCACCCTTTTCGGCCCCAACGATCCAAACTGGAAGCGCCCGCTTGGAAAACAACACGTCGTCATTAAACACCACGTCGAATGTTCCCCATGCCTCTCTGCGAAATGCCAACTAGATAACCGCTGCCAAAACGAACTGCAGGTTTCTCAAATCCTTGCTGCGATACCGGAGAGGTTTTAGCACCTGCGATGCTGTTGTATTTTTGTTCTTAGTTCCTGGTTCTTAGTTCTTTGTTAGACTTCGTACCTCCGCATTTGCGAACCAACCCCGACACATCGGGGCGAGAAACCAAGAACCAACCCCGACACATCGGGGCGAGAAACCAAGAACCAAGAACTCTTCACCCCTTCATCAACATCCGCACGCCAAAGACGACTAAGACGATTCCGAAGATGCGGTTCAAGATTGGGTTAGAAAGTGAACGCATGAGATCCGTTCCAAACCAAGCCGCCGCCGCTGACGCAACGCCGACCATCGCCACAATTTTCCAATCAATGAGATTTCCGGCTTTCGCGTTGTTCAAGGTGGAGACGCTGGCGGTGATCACAATAATGGCTAGTGAAGTAGCGATCGCTTGTTTCTGTCCTAAACCCATAGCTAGCACGAATGCAGGAACCATCACAATTCCACCACCCACACCACACAGTGCACCTAACAAACCCGCTGCCAATCCAACAACAATCGCAATCGCAATGACTTTCACAGCTCCAAGCTGAACGCTGCACCAGAAAATTTCAACAAATGAGTTCACTCAAAGGTAGGCTCAACCCAGACATATCGGGGTGTATGCAGCGACCCTACCCTTATGATTTTAGAGTTTAACATTTAGAATTCAAAACTTAAACTCATCTATGCGTTCTGGTCTCATCCTCAAACTTTCTTCCCCTGACCAACCTGGTATCGTTGCGAAAATCGCTTCTTACGTCGCGACGCATCACGGCAACTTGATTGAGTTCAGCCAGTTTTCTGACCAGATTGGGAAAAAGTTTTTCGCGCGCCTGGAGATCGATACCACGGAACTGAATATCGATGTCGAACAATTCAAAATCAACTTCACTCCGCTGGCACGTGCGCTGCATGCAAAATGGCATTTTCGCAATCTACCCTACAAAATGCGCACCGCAGTGCTAGTCACCAAAACCGATCACTGTCTCAACGAAATCATCTGGCGCTCCGAACTAAACGAACTCCCCATCGAAATCACTTCTGTCATCGGTAACCGCGAAAATTGCCGCGCTATCGCTGAGCGATCAAACCTTCCGTTTCACTACGTCGAAATGAGTGGCGCAAATCGTGAACAAGGATTCGCGAACATCCGCGAATTACTCATCGCTCAGGATGTCGAACTCATCGTGCTCGCCCGCTTCATGCAGATTCTTCCCACGAGTTTCTGTGACGAATTTTCCGGAAAAATCATCAACATCCATCATTCATTCCTGCCCGCCTTCATTGGTGCTAACCCTTACCGCCAAGCCTATGAACGTGGCGTAAAACTGATCGGCGCCACTTGTCACTATGTCACCAACGACCTCGACGCGGGACCTATCATTGAGCAAGAAGTCGAACGCGTACATCATTTCCACTCGCCCAACGATCTCTCTCGCCTCGGTCGCCAATGCGAACGCATCGCACTCGCCAAAGGCATTCGTTACCACGTTCACGACAGGACGCTCATCGACGGGAACCGAGCTATCGTTTTTCCTGATTAGAGATTCGAAAACTAAAGATTGAAACTTACCTTACCATCAGGTGGTGGACCCATGGTTCCGCCATCAACAAATTCAGCCAGCGTAGAGCCCTGGCGTTTATCCACCAATCCACGTGCCACTTTATTAGTCCAGCGCACAACCCGTCTAAGAATCGGATCAATATCCCAACGTAGATGAGAAATTGAAGGATTACACCATGCGAATGCATGATCTGGATCATTACAAATCAGTGACACATCTCTTGGCGCAATGACCCCTCGCTGCGAGAGATAATCCCTCACGGAAATAAACAACTTAGGCTCTGAAATAATAATCATTGTCGGCGGAGTATGCCTAAAAAGCTGATCTATACACTGATGCAAGCCCTCAATCGTCTGCTCCCAATCTGGTAAATGATAAGACCCAGTCTCAATTCCGTGACGTTCTAATTCATCCAAAAATTTTTGTTCATAAAGCGCTGGCTTGGGTTTTATTCTCTCACTTCGAGCAATCATCACGATTCTCTTGTGCCCTAACTTTACCATTTTTCTAATGGCCTCTTTTAGGGCTGGATTTTTGCTAACTCCCATTCCAGCAATCGGAAGTCCGTTAGGCCGACCAAATAGTGCAAAAACCGCTACGCTTTGAGTTGCAAACCATTCCAATATTTCCCGCGAGCCAGCCGAAACAATCCATGCATCAGCATTGATTTTTTGGACATAGGCTGCAACCCGCTCCACATCCAAAGCAAGATCTACAAGAGTTTTATCCGCAAAAAATGCAAATTGTCCCGACTCCTGCAGCCGATATAATAATTCCGTCTCGTAGGGCCGAAATCGGTCTGCTGGTTCGTAAAGCAGTAAACCCACTCTAAGCTTCGTCTTTTCCTTCTCTATTTGAGCAATCACCCGACATCGACGCCGCTCGCCCTGACTTTGCAACAATCCTTCATGCTCCAATTGCGCCACCGCCGCGATGATCGTCTTAGGGCTTACGGCTAATTCCTTTGCCAGTCGATTCACCCCTGGCAGAGTATCCTCGAACGAACCTGCCAAAATCTCTGCGCGCAAATGCGCAGCGAGTTGTTCAACTGAAGTAAGTGCTCGGAATGTTTTCATCAATAGAAAACCTGTTACCCAGATGGTATCAGATGTCCAGAGAGAAAGTCCTTGTCGCAAATAGACCAGAGCTAGCCATCAGAGCCACCTGATCTCTTCCTTCAGTCAAATCAGATATTTCGTTGCCAATTCCACCCAACCACGCCTAGTTTCCCTCCCCCAAAGCAGAACATTCATGAACATCGCCGTCGAAAAACAGCCAAAATGCATCGCCATCCTCAACGTTGAGGTCCCATCCGCCGATGTCGCCGCTAAGCGCCAATCCATCACCTCTTCCTACGCCTCCCAGGCAAAACTTCCTGGCTTCCGTCCCGGCAAGGCTCCTAAAGCCGTGATCGAGAAACGTTTTGGAAAACAAATTTCCGAAGAACTCACCGAAGCTCTTTTTGGTGAAGCCTGCGACAAAGCCCTTGAAACTGAGAACCTCAAAGTCCTCGACTTCGGCTTTCCCGACAACATCAACGAACGCCCCGACGGCTCAATCGCTTTCGAAACCCGTCTCATCCTCGCTCCGGAATTCACTCTTCCCGTTTACAAAGGCATCGAGATCAAAGCGCCTACCACCGAAGTCACCGATGAGGAAATCAACTCCCAGCTAGAAAACATCCGTGAGCGCCTTGCTGACTTCGAAGACGTCACCGACCGCGCAATTCAAAGCGACGACATCGCTGTGGTCGATTTCACCACCACCCTCGATGGTAAATCCCTCACCGATGCGATCGGCGAAAAAGGCCAATACCTCGCAAAACGCGAAAATCATTGGCTCCCAGTCAAAGAGGGCTCGTTCCTTCCCGGCTATGCCGAAC
>JBILMI010000216.1:0-3153 GCA_044375585.1 Luteolibacter sp. | reverse complement strand
AAAATGCCAGATGCGCCCTTGTTGGTTCCCGGCCTTGGCGCACAGGGCGGCGATCTCGGCGCTCTCGCTGCAGCGGGCCGCAGCGCTCCGGATGTGATCAACGTTTCACGCGGCATCCTCTACGCCCAAGACGATATGAGTTTCCGCGACCGCGCAAAATTCTGGATGGAGAAAATTGCGCTCGGCTACCAAAGCGCGTAGACTACTCCTCACCTCGTCATGAAAAAACCCAACGGCAACACATATTCCGGCCTCGCGCCTCAGAAAGGTTGGCCGAGCCGAAATGTGAAATTTCTCAGGCATCGCATTGTTCCGGGGATGTTTAAAAAAATGGGCGGAACGATTCTCGAACCCGTCCTCACTCCACCGGTGGATGATCGCGTTCGCATCACATGGATCGGCCACGCATCTTTTTTTCTCCAGTTCGCTGGGCACTCGGTATTGGTCGATCCCAACTGGGCGAAGTGGCACGGCCCTGCAAAACGCCAACGGCATCCCGGTTTTTATTTAAAAGATATTCCCGAAGTTGATCTCGTACTTATCACTCACGCACATTTCGATCACCTACACAAACCGAGTCTGAAAATCCTCCAAGCTAGCAACGGGATCGTGGTTCCAAAAGGCAGTGCTTCGTTGGTGAAAAAACTTGGCTTTCCCGCCATTCACGAAGTTAACATTTGGGATCAGTTAGATGTGACAGGTATGGAAATCATCCACACACCTTGCCATCACTGGGGTGCCCGATACGTCCACGACACCCATCGCGATTACGGAGGCTACATCGTCAAATCCTCCGGCAAAAGCGTGTTCCACTGCGGCGATAGCACCTACTTTGATGGCTTCACCGAAATCGGCAAACGACATGATATCGATGTCGCCCTGTTGCCCATCGGCGCCTACGAATCTCCAAGCGGACGCGACGTACACATGAACCCAGAACAAGCCGTCCGCGCCTTCGCCGACCTAGGTGCAAAAGTCCTCATCCCAATGCATTACGGCACCTTCCCCCTCGGCAACGAAGCACTGCACGAACCCGTCGAACGACTTCTAACAGAAGCAGATCGCCTCGGGATCAGTGATAAAATTTTGATCCCTGAAGAAGGCGTTGGAATCGAGTGGTAAAAATGACGCTAGGCTGGAAATCGCTAAAGAGCGGCGCGGCGAAGGCGCAAAGCTAGCTCTTCCTCGTCCTCTCAAAGAACACATTCCGTTTGGTCGGAGCGAAGCGTAGAGAAATGAACCTCACTTCATCATGAAGTTGAGAAGACTGCCGATGCGGTCGCGCATGTCATGGCGCGTGACGATGGCATCGATGAGGCCGTGTTCGAGCATGAACTCGGCGGTTTGGAATCCAGGAGGAAGGTTTTGGTGGGTGGTTTCTTTCACCACACGAGGGCCGGCGAAGCCAATCATGCATTTCGGTTCGGCGATGTTGATATCACCAATGGTTGCGAAAGAAGCGGTCACACCGCCAGTGGTTGGATGGGTGAGAACGGAGATGTAAGGCAAGCCGGCTTCGCCGAGCTTAGCGAGTGCACCACAGGTTTTCGCCATCTGCATGAGTGAAAGCATGCCTTCTTGCATGCGTGCGCCAGAAGAGGCGGAAACAATGATGACGCCGCGTTTTTCAGCGATAGCGGTTTCAATCGCACGAGTGATTTTTTCACCAACGACCGAACCCATGGAACCGGCAAAGAATTTGAAATCCATAACAGCAATCATGGCGGGCTTACCGTGGATCGTGAGGCGGCCGGTAACGACGGCGTCGTTCATTTCCGTGCGCTGGCGCAGGCCGTCGATTTTATCTTCGTAACCTTTGAAATTCAGCGGATTGGCAGAATACAGACTGGCATCGGTTTCCTCGAAGCTGCTGGGATCGGCGAGCAGGAAAATGCGATCCATTGAATCGAACAGGAAATGGAATCCGCAAGGCGGGCAGACTTGGAGGTTTTGTTTCAGCTCGATGGCGTGGACCATGGCTCCGCATTCTGGGCACTTTGACCATAAGCCTTCTGGCATATCGTCGCGCTTTTGTTGATTGCGTAGGAGAGGTTTGCTGAAGATGCCCATGAGAAGATTGGATTGGTGTTTGGTGAAAGCGAACGCTAAGAATCCTAGCCACATGAATTCGAGGCGACAACCCTGATTTCAAGGAGTCAAGAAATAGGCTTATAGGGTGAGTTACCACTTGTAAGTCATGGGTTGGGGCTCTAAATCCAAAGCCGTATGGACCCACGCCACCCCTATGAGCAGATCCCACTCTTCACTGCCGGCATTCTGCTCGCCATTTGGTTGATCGGTATACACGCGTTGATGTTGGCCAAGCCGTCTCAAGTGCAGGGATATTTGAAGAGATTCCCACGTGACCCGATTGCAGGGCAAATCATTCTAGCACTGGGAATGGCCTGGTTTTGGTTGTTGGTGGCTCCTGATGGCTTGGGAAAACTCAGTGCGTTGCAGATGGATATGGGGGAATTTAACAAAGCTAAGCCTCTGCTGCGCTTGTTGGTGCCGGCGGCTGTGGTTGCGGTGGCGATGAGTGTGCGGGATTTTCTTGCAGTTCGCGCCCTCGGGCTTTTTAGCCTGATGCTAGCGGCTCCGCTCTTAGAAGCGGCTTTCCTCAAAGATCCGATAACCCGCTTGTTGATCCCTATTTTTACTTACGCGATGTTAACCGCATCTCTGTTTATGGTGGGCACGCCTTACCTGTTTCGCGATGCGGTGACATGGGTTAGCGCAACCCGCACAAGATGGAATGCTTGTGCGCTAATTGGCTTGGCTTACGGAATTGCGACTTTGGTCTGCGCGTTCCTGTTCTGGCGCGGTTATTAAATGGGCTATTGGTAGTCCGTTTAGTAAACTGGCGCGCCGGATGTGCCTAAATCAGTGCCGCCACCTGGAGCGGATTTCTCTGCGGTTTTTTCCATGCCTTCACCCAATAAACGAGTATCACGGCCAAGTCCGACCATGGTGTTGCAGGAGGACAATACGAAAATGGCGATAAGGCTTGAGAAGATAAGTTTCATGATGGCAATCAAATTGTTGAATAAAGATGTTAATAATATGGGACGAATGTCAACGTTGCTTTAGTGAGCGTCGAATTTCGAGAATTCCGTCTCTAATATTGAAAATATCTGCACGAAGTTGTTCGAG
>JBILMI010000061.1:0-12116 GCA_044375585.1 Luteolibacter sp. | reverse complement strand
TCGGCTTTGGGTTAGGTCTGCTTGCCACCTCCGCTTTCGCCATGGGAGCCATCGAAAACGGCCAACCGCCGTTCTATATGCCGTGGCAGATTCCTGTCGGAACTTTCATCGCCATTCAAGTCATCTGTATGCTCGCCGCCCTCATGGGCATCATCCGTCTGAGTCTTTACGAACCCGCCATGGTCTTCCGTGCCTGATCCCACTACATCATCCAGCATCGTTGTCGATGTCCGTGCGCTCGAAAAAAGTTTCGGCGACGGACCGAACCGCATTCACGTGCTCAAGCAAGTAAGTCTCCAAGCACGCACTGGAGAAATTATGATGCTTGTCGGCCCATCGGGTTGCGGAAAAACCACCTTGCTCAGCGCCATCGCCGGCACATTGAAAGTGGAGAGCGGCACGATCAATGTCTTCGGCAGCCCGCTCGAAAAAATGTCCAGCGGAGCCCTTACGCGTTTCCGTGCGAAGAATATCGGCTTCATCTTCCAACAGTTCAATCTCATCCCCACGCTTTCCGTTGCGGAAAACGTCAGTGTCCCTCTGTTGATCCAAGGATTTTCCAGCCGCGTTGCCATCAAGCGCTCGCGTGAAATTCTCGAAAAAGTCGGTCTCGGGGAGCGCTGGAAAGAACGCCCTAACAAACTTTCTGGCGGCCAACAACAACGCGTCGCCATCGCTCGCGCACTCATCCACGAGCCTGCGCTGGTCATCTGTGACGAACCCACCGCTGCGCTAGATGCGCACAATGGCGAGATCGTGCTCGAGCTTTTCCGCGAAGTCGCCCGCTCGGCGAAACGAGCCGTGATCATTGTCACTCACGATAATCGTATTTTTTCGTATGCCGATCGCATTGCCCGCATGGACGATGGCGAGATCGTCGAAGTCACCGAGCAAAATCATCAGCGACCTCAACACTTCATTCACGAACACGCGCACTGACCAAGAAACTACAGCATTCCTATGTCTCTCCTATCCCTCATCCTTCGTTACGGCACCATCGCCGCCGCCATATTCGGCGTGGTGGCCATCATTTTTGTTTCCCAAACCCAAGCTGAGAAGCAGATGCCCGTAGCGGGCAATCCTCCCATTATGCCCCCGCAAAAGCCATTCGTTGAGTCCGTCGCTGCCACTGGCATCCTCGAATCTTTGAGCGAAAATGTCGCCATCGGCGTGCCGCTTCCGGGCTTGATTACCGAGGTTTTGGTTAAGGTAAACGACAAGGTTCAAAAAGGCCAAGTGCTGCTCAAGTTAGACGATCGCGATCTGCGTGCCGAGGAGCTATCCATCAAAGCCCAGCAGAAAATTTCCCAAGCGCAAATCAGCGTTAGTGAAGCGCAGCTCGCCAAACTCGAATCTCAACTTGCGCGCCTCACTTCCGTAACCGACAGCCGTGCGGTTAGCCGGGATGATCTTGAAAATCGTAAGCAGGATGTTGCGGTTGCTGAGGCACAACTCGCGGCCGCCAAGGCACAACTCGCGGCTGCGGAAACATCGCTCGAACGCATTTCGTTATTGATTGATCGTCTAACTGTTTGCGCTCCGCGAGAAGGCACGATCATTCAAGTCACCGCTCATGCTGGGGAATACGCAGCGACATCACCCAAGACTCCGGCGATGATCCTCGGTGACATCGACCGCCTCCAAGTTCGGGCTGACATCGACGAACAGAACGCCATTCGTATACGCGCGGGCCAGAAAGCCTATGGCTATTTGAAGGGAGATCCCAGTGTCACTTTCCCGCTGGAGTTCATTCGCGTTGAACCCTACGTTATCCCTAAAGTTTCTTTAACAGGATCCAGCACTGAGAGAGTTGATACCCGGGTTCTGCAAGTCATTTACTCCCTCACTCGTCCGAGCGAACCTCCGCTTTATGTCGGCCAGCAAGTGGATGTATTTATCGAAGCTCCAGATCATCATAAAAAACCATGAATGCCCGCATCTTCGTTTTACCCGTTTTTCTCTTGCTCGGCTCCTGCATGCTCGGGCCAGACTTCAAGCTCCCGGATGACTCTGGCGGCTTGAAATGGAAAGCATCCAAATCCACTGCGGAAACCCATCTTCCTGATAACTGGTGGAAACTTTTCAATGATCCTGAACTGAATCGATTAGTCGATCGCGCGCTTGCCGCAAACAACGACCTCGCTGCAGGCAAAGCCCGAGTCGATACCGCTCGCGCTCTTGTCGGTATGGATAGGGCGAGGCTTTTCCCCTCACTGGATCTAACAGGCTCTGCAAATACCACGCGCAGCTCGGCTGGGGCGATGCCTCTGGGACCAGTCATGAATCTGGAAAATCAAAATTACCGCAGCAGCTTTGATCTCGCCTATGATCCTGATCTGTGGGGTCGCAACAAACGCGCCATCGAAGCCTCATCCGCCGAGGCGGCTGCAGCGCAAGCCTTGTTTGATTCGCAGCGCCTTGGCCTCGCCTCCGAAGTCGCGCGGCAATACTTTCTAATTCGAGGATTGGATGCTCAATACAGCGTTTTAAAAAGCACGCTCAAAACCCGCCAAGACGATCTCGACATTCAAAAATCCAGAGCTGATGCAGGCCTCGCCGACGGCATTACTACCAGCCGAGCCAAGACGGAACTGGAGCTGGTGAATAGCGATATCAGCAGCGTCGAGCGCCAGCGGGGAGCGGCAGAAAATGCGCTAGCCGTGTTGTGTGGGAAACGTCCAGCGGATTTTACCATTTCCAATAAAGATGCAAACCGTGCGCTACCTAGCATCCGCCCCGGACTACCTGCAGCGGTCTTGTTACGCCGCCCAGATGTGCGCGCAGCCGAGCAAGAACTCCGCGCCGCAAACGCGAAAATCGGCGTTGCAGAATCTGCGTTCTATCCGAATTTCTCGCTCTCTGCGGGTGGCGGATTTGAATCCACCGATGTCTCTCAGTTCCTAAACTGGCAAAACCGAGTCCTATCGATCGGTGCCGGCGGCGCCCTACCACTCTTCAATGCAGGCGCTAACAAAGCGAACTATCGCGCTGCACAGAGTCGCTATGAAGAAGCACTTGCAAGCTACCGGCAATCCCTACTCATCGCACTCCGTGAAGTGGAAGATGCGATGGTCGATCTCAAAGGCTTGGCAAAATCGAGGTCTTCTCTTGAACTCGCTCACAAAAGCTCGCAGGAAACTCTAACACTTTCCAAAGATCGTTTCGAAAAAGGTCTTACCAACTATTTTGAAGTCGTCGATGCTGAGCGCGGCACCCTCCAAATCCAGCTCGCCCTGCGCCAAATCGAAGCCCAACAACGCATCACTCTCGCCGCCCTCGCCAAAGCCCTTGGCGGGGGATGGGGCTGAACCTACTCGATCATGCTATAGGAACCTACATCGCCGATGGCGACTATGAACCTAGGTTAAAGGCCAGATCTTTTATGTGATTTGCGAAACGCATGATCCAAAGTCTTTGAGATTCGAAGAGGCAGAATGCCGCTTATGCATGTTTTTGACGGGACATTTCTGAGATGCGTGCTTTAAAGCAGGGTCGAACTCAGTCATTTATCAGAAATTTCACTATGGCAACTATCACCAAGCGCGAACTTGTTCTCAGAATCACGGATCAGTTGGGGACGAAAGGCATGATTTTCACGCAGAAAGATGTGCATGAAATTGTGCAGAGTTTGATCGACGGGATTACGGAGAGTTTGACTCAAGGGGACTCGGTGGTGTTGAGAAATTTCGGGGCGTTTCAGGTGAAAGAAGTTGCGGCGAAAGTTGGGCGCAATCCCAAGAAGCCAGGCAGCAAGGTTCTCATTCCTGCGAGAGCATCGGTCAAATTTAAGCCGGGCAAGGAGATGAAGGAAAAAGTCGCTACGATCCTGCAGTTGATCCGCGAACAACAATCGCCCGAAGCCTGAACACCATCAGGGCTAGATGAAAACCATGCGCTCCAGATTTTTTCTTATTTCGCGCATGGTTTTATGCGCGCTTTTTCTGAACTCATGCGCGCACCCCAGTGGATATAATGGATACATGACGCGATCCTATACAGTGCGTGGCCAGACCTACCATCCAATGTCGGTTGAGCAGGCGCTGGGTTATAAAGAAACAGGAGAATGTTCGTGGTATGATGAATCCAGTTTTTTTGGAATCAAGCGCGGCACCACATCTCTGGGGGAAAAAGTTCAACCTTGGCATTTGACCGGAGCACACAAAACTCTTCCGCTTCCGGCATGGGTGAAAGTGACAAATTTAGAGAATGGGAAATCAGTGAAAGTCCGGATCAACGATCGCGGCCCTTTTATTCCGGGTCGCCATCTTGATGTGAGTTCCCGAGCAGCCAATAAGCTCGGTTTTAAAGAAAGTGGAGTGACGCGAACTCAACTTGAAGTTTTATCGATCGGAGACGGAAAATACAGCAGCAAGCCCAAGCCGCACTTTTTATTTTTCTGAACTAACTCCACGCGAGACTTGTTTGATTGGAACTTGGACGTCAACCTGCGCTCAGAAAGATACATGAAGGAACAGATCGACGAGCTGGAACAATGGGGGGCGGATGTGATTTTCGGCCGCGCCCGTGGTTTCCGCGCAAGCCTTGCTCGCGCTTTGATGCTTGGTCTATCTGGCCTTTTTAGATTGCTGGTGCAACTTCGCATCGCGTTGTTCCGCATGGGCTGGAAGAAACAGGAATATTTTGGAGTGCAGGTAGTATCGGTTGGAAACATCACCGTTGGTGGCACTGGAAAAACTCCCGTGGTCGAGCTTCTCGCGAAGTCGCTGCGCGATGAAGGACGCAAGGTGGCGATTCTATCCCGCGGTTACAAAAGCAAGAAGCTGGATGTAAAACAAAAATGGAAAGATGCGAATGATCGCCTGATTCCTGCCAGCGAAATGCCGAAGGTCGTTTCAACTGGCAGTGCCTTGCTGCTCGATTCGAAATTTGCCGGCGATGAGCCGTTCATGCTGGCGAAAAATTTGGAGGGGGTTTCGGTTATCGTTGATAAAGATCGCGTCAAAGGAGCTCGTTTTGCAGTCAGCCAGCTTCAAGCGGAAACGTTGATTCTTGATGACGGGATGCAAAATTTTAATTTAGCACATTCCATCGATGTGGTGCTGGTGGATTCACATTCACCGTTTGGAACGGGTGCACTTTTGCCACGCGGCACTTTGCGCGAGCCGCCGAAAAATCTGCGTCGCGCCAGTTTCATTCTGATCACAAAATGCGATGGCGCATCCAACGCCGAGCTCATCGAGCGAATTCGCAAATACAACAAAACGGCGGATATCATCGAGTGCGCGCATGGCCCGAAATATCTGGAAAATCTCTTCACTCGCGAACAGATGCCGCTGGATTTTCTACAAGATAAATGGGTGGGAGCGATCAGCGCGATCGCAGCGCCAGATAATTTTGAGCGCTTGCTCACGAAGCTCGGAGCTCGAGTGGAAATCAAACGTCACTTTTCAGATCACCATCGTTTCAATCGCCGTGACGTCAATCAATTCATGCAACGTTGCGTTGAACGTGACATGGAGCTCATTTTGACCACGGAAAAAGACGCGGTGCGTTTCCCGAAACCAACGGAAATCGATGTCCCAGTTTATTTTCTGCGGATCGAAGTCGAAATCCTAACTGGCCAAGAGCATTGGGATAAGCTCATCCAACTGCTCTGCAACCCAAGGCCCATCGAAGAGTCGGTACTGAACCGGGTGGGATGTTATTGGACGTGAGAGTAGGAGTTTACGAAAGCGAATAAATGGTAGGGCGGTTTTGATAAAACCGACGTGTGGGACGGGGTGTAAATAAGGTTTTTATTGGCGGAAATGGACATCCTCATTTCATACGGCGCTTTTATCAAAAGCGCCGTATCTTCCTGATTTTTCGTGAGATTTGTGTTTTTCGTGGTTACTACCTCGGAAATCAGTCTAAACCATAGCTATGCTCACTTTAGGAATTCTCGGCTCCGGCTCCGGTTCTAACATGCAGGCGATCCTGGATGCGATCACTGCTGGATCGCTGCATGCAAAAATCGGCATCGTGCTTTCCGATAATCCGGATGCGTTTATTTTGAAACGTGCTGCGAACCACGGGATCCCGCATGGGGTGATCGATTGTGCGGGTCACAAGAGCAAGTTTCCGGATTTCGTCCAGGCACAGACCGCAGAGACGTTGAAGCAGGCAGGAGTTGATCTCGTCTGTTTGGCGGGTTTCATGCGCTTGGTGAAAGCTCCGTTGCTCGATGCCTTTCCTTCGAAAATTCTCAATATCCATCCCTCGCTCTTGCCGGCGTTTCCGGGAGTTGCTGCTTGGGCACAGGCGGTTGCAGCCAAGGCAAGCGAAACGGGTGTCACCGTGCACGTGGTGGATTCGGGTATGGATACCGGCCCAGTCATTCTTCAAGAAAAGCTGGATATTTTGCCCGATGAAACGGCGGATGCTCTACACCAGCGCCTGCAGGTGATCGAACATCGGATTTATCCTATGGCGATCACTCAACATAGCAACTCGCTCAGCCTATGAATGCCTCCATGATCCAACCTCTTCTCAAGCATCTCTCTTCCATTGTTATTGGAGCGGAAAAGCCTGCAGAGCTGCTTCTTACCGCATTGCTCGCGGACGGCCACGTATTGATCGAAGGCGCCCCAGGGATAGGAAAAACCACCCTCGCCCATACTCTCGCTAGCTCAATTGGCGGCGTTTTTAAACGCGTTCAATTCACTCCGGATCTGCTGCCCGCGGATCTCATCGGCTACAATCTCTATCGTGCCGATCAAGGAAGTTTTGAATTCATCCGCGGCCCGGTTTTTTCGAACTGCTTGCTCGCTGATGAAATTAACCGCACCTCGCCTCGTGTGCAGTCGGCGTTGTTAGAAAGTATGAACGAAGGTCGAGTGACCATTGATGGAGTCAGCCATCGCCTACAAAAGCCATTCATGGTTATCGCCACTCAGAACGACACGCACAGCGCTGGAACGTTTCCTCTGCCTGAACCGCAGCTGGATCGGTTTTTACTTTCTTTGCGCATGACTCTTCCCGACGCAGCGACGCAAACGGATATCCTTCTCTCTCACGCCACGAAAAACACAGAGCATCAAGAGCTGCCGGACTTCGGAGTGGATGGCGAAATAATTCAGAAACTTCAGTCATTCGTCGGCAGCATTCCAGTGTCTCGCCCGATCGCGCAATACATCACGGATCTTTGTGAAAACCTACGTAAAATGGCTGGCTCCGAACAAAGTGTTTCTGTTCGCGCAGCACTTGCTTTGCTTCGTGCGGCCAGAGCGAACGCGTTCCTAGAATCAGCTGCCGCAGTTTATCCTGACCATGTCCAAGCGGTTTTCTCTGCGGTCATGCGCCATCGCATTCTTTGCGACCAAGATCTCGATCCGATTGAGCTCATCGAAATGGCGCTTAGCAAAACGCAAGTGCGCTAATCCCAAAATAACTAACAGTTTATCGCTTAGACCGTTTGCCAAAAGTCCTTACCGAAACGGGAACGGATCATGTTTTGGATTTGTGCCGCTCTGCGGAAAGGATTTCACAGTACCGGCCTGAGGACGCCGATTCCGGCGTTGCTCTTCGGTTGCGGATGCTTATCCGCGCCCTCATCGCGCCTTGGACTCGGCATCCACAGGCTCGGCCTTTTCGGTAATTACTTTTGGCAAAAGGTCTATTCCAGTCCGCGCTCGGCGAGCTCATCCTCATCCCAACCGAGATAATGACCGAGTTCGTGGAGAAAGGTTGTCCCGACTTCATCCAGAAAATCCTGCTCATCCCTCTCCACGTATTCCCAGATATTTTCTACGAACAGACGGATGAGTGGCAAGTTTTCAGGGCCCGCCTCATCCTTTAGAGACGCTCCTTCAAAAACCCCGAGCATTTCCTCGTCTTCACTACCTGAATTCGGTTTGGACTCAAAATGAATCGGGCAGTTCAGCGCATGAGCTTTGATCTCATCCGGTAAAACTTTGACGATCGAGGCGATTTCTTGTTCCGCCATCGAGATCAATTCAGAGCTGCTCATTGGTGTTTTGATGAATGATTTATTCAGCGATCGAATCTCCAGGAGCCGGCTTTGGGGGTAATCCGCTAGGTTCTATGGGAACTGCTGTAGTTGGATCGAGAACGGGCAGCGGCACATCACCATCAACTGGGATGATGGTAGGTTGCGCATCGACTGCTCCATCTAACGGAATCAAATCGCTCTGGCCTGCTGAGATCATCGCGGTTGGAACAAATCCAACTTCACCGCTGTCGAGCTCAACCTTCGTGAAGTTTCCCGATAAATCGACGATTTTCATCGGGGTGCCCTGCGCGAGAAGGCTGTCTGCGGATTGATCTTCTTTCGGTTTATTTTTGTAGAAAGCAGTGTTGTTAATAATAGCGGTGACAAATTGACCGGGCCTGAGTCCAGTTCCGTAGCTGGTCTTATCTACACCAGTTGATGGTGGTCGCAGAGGATCAATGCCAGATGAACTCAAAGTGGAACCGTCGGGATTACAAGCGGTGATGGCGAGTGCAAAAGGAGCTACAAGTAAGAGTTTCGCTTTCATAACTTGGTAAAAATGACACGCAGAAGAATTCGGGTCAACGTGTTTCAACACTCCCCGCCGCATTTCCCGCTTTCATGCTCGCCGAACTGAAGTTAAAAGTGCAGTTAACTCAGTGCATGCGCGTACTCGCCATTGATCCAGCCGTCCGCAATACCGGCTATGCCATTCTCGAAGGTGACCCGCGCAAACCTTCGGTCTTGGGCTACGATGTGATTTCTATCCCAAAAAACATCCCTCAATCCGGTGCGCTCTCCGCGATCCGGACGCATCTCGTCCATCTGATTCAAAAACATCAACCAGATGAAATTGCGGTCGAGGGTATCATCTACGTTCAATCTCACCGCACCGCAATTTCTATGGGTGCCGCGCGTGCGGCGGCTATGATCGCTGCGGCAGATCACGGAATTCCGATTTACGAGTATTCTCCTAAAAAAATCAAAATGGCAGTGGTCGGAAAGGGGACGGCAGATAAAGCGCAGGTCGCATTCATGGTGCGCGCTTTACTCGGCTTAGCGGAGACTCCCTCATCTGATGCCGCCGATGCCCTAGCGATCGCACTCGCTCACTTACAAGCGTCCGATCCGCTCCGCGCGAAGCTACTGGATCGCCGTTTAATTTAACCTCATACATATCGTGACCAATTGGAATCAACGCTACGAACTCGGAGATACTCCATGGGAAAAAGGCCGCGCAGCCCCTCCTTTGTTAGAAGTGCTTGGTAAGCTTGAAGTTTCTATCTGGGGAAAAGGCCGCGTCCTAGTTCCCGGCTGCGGCACGGGACACGACGCTCGCGCGATCAGTGAACGTGGGATCAATGCATTAGGCGTGGATCTTGCGCCTATCGCCGTTGCGCTGGCCAAAAAGCACCCGCTCGCGGGAAATGAAACTTTCGAACTTGGTGATTTCCTTGATCCTGTTTGGCAAAAAGGGAAAAGCTTTTCCGCCATCTGGGAGCATACGTGTTTTTGCGCGATCGACCCCTCGCTTCGTGCCGAATACGCAGCTGCCTGTGCCAAGCTCATCGAGCCCGGCGGTCATCTGATTGGCGTGTTTTTCCTCACTCCACACGATCCCGGCGAAGAAGAAATTGGGCCTCCATTTAAAACTTCGATCTCAGAAATTGATTTATGGTTCAATCCAGAATTCGAACGCATCGAATCATGGGTGCCTGAAAATTGTTATCCCGGCCGCGAAGGCCGGGAATGGATTGCGATCTATCGGCGGAATTCACAGAGTTAGATAATAAAAGAGAACCACGGATGAACGCGGATTGACACAGATTTAGAGAGAGTTGCTCCGACAAATAAATTTTTTCATCAGTATTTTATTAATAATTTATCCGTGTTTATTTGTGTTCATCCGTGGTTCCTTATTTTCATTCAGTCATACGCCGCCTGTAAATTTAGACCATGAACTCTCCTCCTGAAATCATCATTTCCCCAAAACCGGTTCCCTACAAGGACGGCTTGGAAATGCAGGATGATACCGTGGCTAAAATTCTAGCGGGCGAGGCCTCCGATCAAATTCTGCTGTTAGAACACGAACCAGTTTACACCATAGGTCGGCTCCGTGATCAATCTTCTCTGCGCGCTCCCGAATCACTTCCTTATCCGATTTTTGAAACCAACCGTGGAGGTCAAGCAACTTACCACGGTCCTGGTCAGCTCGTCGGTTATCCTTTGCTCGATCTTAATTTACGCGGTCGTGATCTTCATCTTCACCTGCGTTTGATCGAAGATGCGCTGATCGCCGCTTGCGCGGATCTCGGAGTTGCCGCAGGCCGCCGTGATGGGCTTACGGGTGTTTGGGTGGGAAACCGCAAACTCGCCTCGATAGGAGTCGGAGTGCGAAAATGGATTTCCATGCACGGCTTCGCGATCAATATCACTCGCGATTCATTGCCGCCTTTTCTCGCCATCACGCCTTGCGGATTAGACGGCGTATCGATGACTTGCCTTGCTGCTGAGACCGAGCAGGAGATCACGATGGAGCAAGCCATCCATGTCATTTCGGTAAAACTGATCGAAGTGTTTACTTCGCAGTCAACTCCTTGATCCGCAGATTGCGCCAGCGCACGCTGGTGGATTGACCTGCGTGAACTTGCATTCCGAAAAATCCTTCAGGAGTGAAGTTGGCTTTATCCTCATCGATGAAATCAACACGCTTTTCTCCGTTAAGGAAAATTTGGATATGATTGCCTTCGCAGACGATGCGAATTTCGTTCCAATCTTCCCATTTGAAAATTTTGTTACCTTGCGCGGTGAAGGCGGCGCACTGTTCTTTATTAGCCTTGTTAGGAAACAGCCAACCGCGGCGAGCCTCGTCAAATAGCCCGGCGGTCCATGAACGATCTTTGCCGTTATCGTGCTCGCACTGATAACTGTGCACACGTCCGTTGCCGTCCGTGGATTCTTTCTGAAGCCCACGGAACATCATTCCAGAGTTACCATTGAGCGTATCAAACTTCATCTCGAAACGGAAATCGAAGTCTTTGTAGATCTTCTCAGAAATCAAAAAGGTGTTCGCTTTGACCTGTTCGCCGGTGCCGATGATTTCGCCGTTCTCCATCTTGTATTGACCATTTCCGCCAACCACTTTCCAGCCAGTTAGATCTTTTCCATTGGTAAGTGGAACGAACCCGTCTTCGATTTCTGCGGCTAACAGACAAGGGACTAAGGCGAATAGGGCGAGAAGGAGTTTCTTCATAGGTTTGAATTAAAGGCACAAATACGGGATGAAAAGTAGCTTTCTTGCTTGTCTTGTCATTTGATCCAGTTTGAATAAAAGGTGTTCAAATGATTACTAAATTTTATTCAGCAGCATTGCGAGGCGTCGATGCGTTCGAGGTAGAGGTGGAAGTATGCGCTCGTGGCTCAGAAAGCCCGGGGGTGATTATCGTCGGCTTGCCGGACGCCGCCGTGCGCGAAAGCTCGCAACGCGTCACCTCCGCGATCATGGCCTCCGCACTGAAACTCGATGTCGGCATCAAGACCGTGAACCTAGCTCCAGCCGATCTGAAAAAAGAAGGCCCGTCCTTCGATCTACCCATCGCTCTCGCCATGATCGGCGCGAGCGGCAACGACGCCCTGGAGACGGATCAATACTGCGTGGTCGGCGAGCTCGGGCTCGATGGCGCCGTGCGTCCAGTGAAAGGCGTGTTATCCATCGCTCTCAAAGCCCGCGCCTGCGGCAGAAAATTTCTCATCGTCCCAGAAGCCAACGCCGCCGAAGCCGCAGTCATTCAAGGCATCGAGATCATCCCAGTTCGGAACCTCCGCCAAGCTTGGGAATTCATCAGCGGAGAAAAACGCATCGCACCATTTGTGTTAGACCGCCGCGCGTTTTTCGAAAGCCACCGCACCTACCATGTCGATTTCAACGAGGTCAAAGGCCAGCACCACGTCAAACGCGCCCTAGAAGTCGCTGCGGCCGGCGGACACAATCTTCTGATGGTCGGCCCTCCGGGAACCGGAAAATCCATGCTCGCCAAGCGCATTCCCACCATCATGCCCGAAATGACCGAGGACGATGCGATCGAAACCACCAAGATCCATTCCATCGCCGGCACACTCGATACCAAAAAAGGATTTCTAACAACCCGTCCGTTTCGCGCTCCGC
>JBILMI010000215.1:0-3185 GCA_044375585.1 Luteolibacter sp. | reverse complement strand
AATCACTTCACATCGCTGCGAACTTAAAGATAAGTCGAAAATCACTGGTGATATCAAATCCAAGGTTTTCTCGATGGAAGAAGGAGCTCAACTCACGGGTCGCACCGAAATTGGAGGCTAATCCGCGGATTGGACGCTAATCCGCGAATCGCGGGCTTAATCCGCTTCTTTTTTTAATCTACTGTTAACGCAAACCGCTCGATCTCGAGACATTTGCCAGTGGTCGTATCTGCTGCAATGATCACTCCGCAGAGCTTCACCGCACCTTTTGCAATAGGAAACCGCGTGGGCATGCCTGTCTTAAATCTCCAGACCACCGATTCCACGCATCGCCCTAACACCGATTCCTCGGGTCCACACATTCCTGCGTCGGTTAGATACCCAGTGCCGCCTGGAAAAATTGTTTCATCCGCCGTTTGGACATGAGTGTGGGTGCCCACCACCAAGGTCGCTTTGCCATCTAGCATTCGCCCCATCGCAATTTTTTCGGAAGTCGTCTCAGCATGGAAATCCAAAACGATCACATTCACCCCCTGTTCTTTTAATCGATCGATTTCCTTCTCTACTAAGATGAACGGATTATCTAAAGGCGGTTGAATAAAACTTCTGCCTTGAGCTTGAATCACGCCTACTTTGCATTTCTCAGTCGCTAAAACCACACTACCATTTCCGGGAGTATTCTCAGGATAGTTGATCGGTCTCAATAATCGCGGTTCAGTTGGAAAATAATCCACAATCTCTTGCTGATCCCAAACATGATCCCCGGTGGTAATCACTGCAGCGCCAGCTCGCAGCAGATCGATACAAATTTTCGATGTAATACCCTTGCCTCCCGCAGAGTTCTCACCATTCACGATCACAAAATCAATGTTATGCTGCTCACGAATCTCAGCTAAGTTTTTGATCACGGCCTGACGACCCGGCTCGCCCACGATATCGCCTAAAAATAATATACGAATCGGCTCTGCGGTTAATGTGTCGCTCATCGGAAACTAGTTGTCGGTGAATCAAGCTCACAGACAACTCAAAACTCACTTGGATTGCGCCTAAAGTTAATTCTTTGGCAAAGGAGCGCTCAAGAATCGCTCATGCTGGGAGCGAATCGCATCCTCAAATGGAGCGAAGCAAACCGAGCGTTGAGACCATTCCAATGCAGCCTTGCGGTCGCCTTGGGCAAATTTCAACTCAGCCATCGTATCTAGATATGCCGCTTGTTCCGGCGCCATATTGAGCGCTTCTGTGAGATATTTTTCTGCTTCCTCAAGTTTAATTCCAGCACGTGATGCAAACCATGCTGCCGTGTTGCGAGAATTATGTGATTTGGGATATTTCTCGATGACTCCTGCCATAAGCTTCCAAGACTCAGCGAACCAAGCTTCCAATTCTTTATTCAGTCCAGCCTCTCTCAATGCTGGGAAAAAGTCATCTGCGAGAATCCCATCAGGCATAAAATCTTCATGAATCGCTTTCAAAGTTTGCAACGCTCTATCTTTGTTTTTAGGTAAAATTGACATCGCTCTAGCAAGGTCAGCTTTCATCCTAGACTTCGCAAATTCCGCTAACGAATTATCCCGATATTGCTCACAAGCCTGAATGTGAACAATCACCTCTTGAGAAGCAGCCGCTAACTTCCAATTTCTATTACGAACAAATTTTTCTGAGCATTTTTCTAAAGCTGTTAGAAACTCACGATCCGAAGGATCTGCCTCAATCGCAGCACGCTGATACCACATATCAGCACGTTCCAGATCACCTCCGTTAACATAATATGCACCAATACGCAAAGAAGTAGCAGAAGACCCGAGACACAACTTATCAACCATCTCTTCATGTTCTTTTGCTTTCTCTTCCATGCCTGCGCGGCGCAGTGTCGCAGCTAAATGTGCGTGGATATCTGGAAGACCATGTTTTTTCCCTTCGGTAAACTTAAGCAAAATATTTGCCGCGTCTTTCCAGCGCCCTGCTGCGGTCAGATACATATCAATCGAACCCCATTTAGCTGATTCTTTTTGGTCTTCATCCAGCATATCCCAAGCTTTAAGTGTATTCAAAACATCTTGTTGCTGAATGCAAAGCGTCATGATGCGTAACACATACTGCGCTTTCAAATCTTTGTTCTTCTCGTTCTGCACAATCTTCCATGCCCGATTCATCCATGTTTCACGTAGTTCTCCGGGATTGCTGCTCATTTTAAAAATCGCCAACATAACCTCTAACACCTCTCTCTCTTTCATCTTTGGATCGATTTCACGGATCCAAACCAACCATTCCATCACAATATCCTCCTCACCAAGAGCAGAGGAGAAAACTTCACCCCAACGATCCACATCTTCACCAGCCCATTTCGCTGCATGTTCCATTGCGAAATGTGGTGCTCCGATTTCACCCATAAAAAGCTTTGATATCACCTCCCAATAAACTTCCTGATTGTCTTTTTGAAGTTCTGTAAGCGGATCATTGAAGGCTTCATTAAGCTCTTTTACTAAACCTCTCTTTTCCATAAAAGCTGCCACAAGCGCCATATTAAGGACTACCGTTTCCGAGGATTCTCCGCTTTTAATATCGTCAAATTGAGCCTTAACCCATTTTTTATAATCAGGCTTAGTCGGATTTAAACCAAAAACTTCCAATGCTTTATCAATCTCTTCTCTAGATAGGTAATAAAGGTAAGCTAAGGTTGGGTTATCTATATTCTGAGCTTTTTCCACGATACCAAACTTACCAAGCGATGCCAGTGAACTCATCGCAAGATTTCTCTCTAATCGGTTTTTTGCAGTCAGAGATTTGATGAATGAATCATAATCTTTTTTATTAACTTCCTCACCGCGCCAGCGCTTCAAAGCGATATCAATATATGCCTGCGCGGCGCGCTGTGGACTCTGAGGTCGATAACCCGGTGCATTATTCAGCTCAAGCCATGGAATTGGATCTCCTTTCAGCACTTTTAACCCAGCCAATAACTGAAGCTGCTTTGTTTGCTTCGCATTTTCAATCGCACCATCTAGGTCCCCTTTTGCTCGAAGCAAATATCCTTTCCAAATTTCAGGACTGACATTTTGAGGAGGGTTCAAATTTGCGAACTCTTGATCCAATTGACCCATGCCCCGATACAAACAAGCCAATGCCATGAGCTCGGTGTGTTTAACTGGAGCCATCCTCAGTAGCTCAATCGCCTGCTTCACATC
>JBILMI010000060.1:0-12234 GCA_044375585.1 Luteolibacter sp. | reverse complement strand
ATGGAATTTGGGGACACACGGAAGCCCGTGACTTCATGCGGCTTTTGCACGATCTGGCTATCTTTTACGATGCAACCGATGAGATCGAACAAGCCGTCGAAATCTATGAGGAAATGCTCCGCCTCAACCCCGGAGATAACCAAGGCGTTCGCGGCGATCTGCTTCACGATTACATCGTGCTGAACCAAACGGCCGAAGCCAGAGCTTTGCTCAAACGTTTCGAGAAAATCGTTCATTGCGATACGAGTCTCGCTCACGGCGCCGCCCTCTTAGAAATCATGGTCGCAATGGAGGATTTCGAAGATACTTGGATGGATGAAATCGAACGCCAACAGCCATCGGATACCGCGGGATTCAAAAAGTTTTTTGGAAAAAATTTCCCTGTCGTGGATAAGGCCATGAAGAGCGCCATGAAAGCAAACCCCTACGTCGGTTTGATCATGACCATGCCGGGTATCATGGAAATGGAACAACCTGCGATGTATTCGATGGGCGGCCCCGACGAAGCACTGCTCTATGCTCACAAACATGCTCCGACATGGTTGGCCGCCTTTTTACCTTTCGTCATGGTTTCCACCTACTCGCTCCACGCCAACGAAAATGGCGCCGATCCAACGCCCGAACATTTAGAAGAACTCGAGGCCATTTCCGATTTCGCCACCGACCCAGATTGCGCTCCGTGGTGGGAAGACGTCGTCGAATGAGGTGAAATTCCAAGAATGGAAGTTTTGTCGCGCGTTCTCATTTCTCATGGTCCATAAAATTCAGAAACAGGGGTCCCATCTTGCCACTCCCAGCTGATAGGCATGCGTGTCGGTATATTTAACCTCGACTGTTCCTCTAGCCTTGAGTTCATTATCGAGCGCCATAATGAACAACTCCCCACACATCCTCCGAGATTTCGATCACGCAATCACCACTCTCAAAGGCGAAGTTTTAAGAATGGCGGCGAAAGCGCGACACAACTTGGAGCGCGCCATTCAAGCCCTGCTCGAACGCAACCCTGAAATCGCAAATGCTGTCATCGCAGATGACGATGAGATCAACGAACTTGAGCGCATCATCGACAAGCTCGGGATGGATATTTTAGTCAAATATCATCCGCTAGCATCCGATCTCCGCCTCGTCGTGGCATCGATGAAAATCTCCATGAACCTCGAGCGCATCTCGGATCACGCGGTCAGCATCGCAAAACGCGTAAAAAAAATCATCGCAGCAGCTGAGCTTGGCGATGTGACCTTGGTTGAGCCCATCTACTCATTGGCCGATCACTTATTACGCGATGCGATTTCCTCATACAGCGATGGCAACGGCCATCTCGGCGCCTCTCTCCACCTGCGCGACAAAGAACTCGATAAAATGCACAAAGAAGTGACCGCTCAATTCAGCGCTCGCATCGAAGACACCGCCGGCCGCAGCGGGGACTACCTCCATCTCATCCTCATCATCCGCTCCCTCGAACGCGTCGGCGACCTCTCCTGCAACATCGGCGAAGACGCCGTTTTCCTCGAACACGCCAAAGACCTCCGCCACAAAGGCAGCAGCTACCGCGAAGTAACGAGCGAGGACTGAGCGATAAGGTCTAAATTCTAGTCCGTCTGACTATGATTTAGAAAAAACTTTGGGTATTAGGGTTTGAGTTTTTCGCGACTCAATACCAGATTGCGCGTGGGCATGTCCCTTCTCTCTAAACAATGAATGCTTTAACCCGTAGTGCCACCGCTTATTGGCAGTCTTCCATCGGCAAAAAACTGATCGTAGCCGTCACAGGAATCGTAATGATTCTCTTTCTCGCCGGTCACCTGACTGGCAACCTTCTGATTTTCGCGGGTCGGGAGGCTTTTAATGATTACGCACAATTTCTCCACGAAGCGGGTCACGGTATGTTGATCTGGGTTGCTCGGGTTGGATTGCTCGTAACGGTTGTGCTGCACGTGATCGCAACCATTCAGCTCACCCGCCAAAATCGCGCAGCTCGCAAAGAAGCATACCAATACAAAACCACCATCCAGGCGAAGAAATCTTCGTTGCTGATGATCTGGAGTGGCTTGACGATTCTTTCCTTCATCATTTTCCACATCCTCCACTTCACCGTGAAAATCGCAGGAGGCTTCTCGGAAATGATCGATCAGGCATACCTCGCTACCACCGGGGAAACCCGCCACGACGCCTACGGCATGGTCATCGCCGGCTTCCAAGCTTGCAGCCTCAATGCGCTGGTCGTCGTATTTTACATCATCTCCATGTCCCTACTCTGCTCGCACCTCAGTCACGGGGTCGGTTCAGTTTTCCAAACTCTCGGTTGGCGGTCGCAGAAATCCCAAGACCTGATCCGCAACATTTCGCTCGGTTACTCCTTCGTCATCTGGGCCGGCTTTATCTCCGTGCCTCTCACCATCTTCTTCGGGTTCGTCAAATAACTCCTTCTTCAAATCATCATGTCACTCGATAGCAAAATCCCGGCTGGCCCACTTGAGCAGAAATGGTCCAAACACAAAATGGACTCCAAGCTGATCAACCCAGCGAACAAACGGAAATTCAACATCATCGTCGTGGGCTCCGGCCTCGCTGGAGGAGCTGCAGCCGCAACGCTTTCTGAGCTCGGTTACCAAGTGAAATGCTTCTGCTACCAAGACTCCCCGCGCCGCGCTCACTCAATCGCTGCTCAAGGTGGAATCAACGCAAGCAAAAATTACCGCAACGATGGCGACTCGGTTTACCGCTTGTTTTACGACACGATCAAAGGTGGCGACTTCCGTTCGCGTGAGGCAAACGTCTATCGCCTCGCTGAAGTTTCTAGCAGCATCATCGACCAATGCGTTGCGCAAGGTGTGCCATTCGCTCGCGAATACGGCGGCCTGCTCGACAACCGCTCCTTCGGCGGCGCACAGGTTTCCCGCACGTTTTACGCACGTGGTCAAACCGGACAACAACTCCTGATCGGTTGCTACCAAGCCCTCGAAAAAGAAATCAGCAAAGGTGGTGTGAAGATGTATCCACGCACCGAGATGATGGATCTCGTGCAAGTCGATGGCCACGCGAAGGGCATCGTCGTTCGCGACCTGAACACCGGAGAAATCTCCACCCACGCGGCAGATGCAGTGATCCTCGCGACCGGTGGCTACGGCAATGTGTTTTTCCTTTCGACTAATGCGATGGGTTGCAACGTCATGGCCGCATGGCGCGCCGCACGCCGCGGAGCATTGTTCGCCAATCCCTGCTACACGCAAATCCACCCAACCTGTATTCCCGTCTCCGGTGATTACCAATCCAAGCTCACGTTGATGTCGGAATCCCTCCGCAACGACGGCCGTATCTGGGCACCCAAATCCCGAGAAATCGCCACCAAACTCCGCGCCAAGGAAATGCATCCCAACGACGTCGCCGAGGATGATCGCGATTATTTCTTGGAGAGGAAGTATCCATCCTTCGGAAACCTCGCACCGCGTGACATTTCATCCCGCGCCGCCAAAGAAGCCTGTGACGACGGGCGCGGCGTCGCTCCCACCGGACTCGGCGTTTATCTCGATTTCCGTGATGCAATCAAGCGCCTCGGCGAGGACAAAATCCGCGCCAGCTACGGCAACCTCTTCCAGATGTATGAAAAAATCGCCGGCGAGAATCCTTACGAGCGCCCGATGATGATTTATCCCGCCGTCCATTACACCATGGGCGGACTCTGGGTGGACTACAACTTGATGTCTAACATTCCTGGCCTCCACGTCTTGGGCGAAGCGAACTTCTCCGACCACGGCGCGAACCGCCTCGGCGCTTCCGCACTCATGCAAGGTCTTGCCGATGGTTATTTCGTCATCCCAACCACGATCGCTAACTACCTCGCAACCCAAACGGCTGGCTCGGTCACCACCGAACATCCTGCTTTCGCGCAGGTTGAGGGTGAAGTCCGCGAGCGCATTGCAAAATTACTTTCCATCAAAGGAAAACGCACGGTCGATTCCTTCCACCGCGATCTCGGAAAAATCATGTGGGACAAATGCGGCATGGAGCGCACCGAGGAAGGCCTCAAATGGGCGCTTCAGGAAATCGCGAAAATTCGCGAGGAGTTTTGGAACAACGTTCTCATTCCCGGCACCGGAGAAAGCGCAAACATGGAGCTTGAAAAAGCCGGCCGCGTCGCTGACTTCCTGGAGTTTGGCGAGCTGATGTGCCACGACGCTCTCCAACGCGAAGAGTCCTGTGGCGGTCATTTCCGTGCAGAACACCAGTTTACCGAGAAAGATTCCGAAGTGTTAGAAGGCAAAACCCAACCGGGCGAAGCCAAACGTCACGACAACGAATTCGCTTACGTTTCCGCATGGGAATATCACGGCCCCGGCCAAGCTCCTACGCTTCACAAAGAAGAGCTGAAATACGAAACCGTAAAACTCTCCGTCCGCAGCTACGCCTAAAACCATGGCTCGTCGCTGGATGCGGATGCGATTCGGATCTCTCCTGAAAGCTCAGGGAGCCCTGCTTCTGGTGATTGCTGCGATGTTTCTAACATTTCTACTTCAGAATGTTCTTGGTGAGAGTATTTACGAAACATACATGCTCTTCCCCGCCGATGTGGTCAACGCGTGGAACACCTTGTTCGCAGGCAATTATCACTATGTCGAATGGTCACAGTTTTTAACGCTGTTTACCCCAGCGATGCTCCACGCGGACGCGGGACACATCATCGGAAATATGACCTTCTTGTGGATTTTCGGCGCTCTCGCTTCGGAGCTGCTGGGATACCGCTGCATGCTCTTCGTTTTCGTTTTCACTGCCATCACAGGCAGCCTCTGCCACATTGCACTGAATCCAGATGATGTCATCCCTTGTCTCGGTGCTTCAGGAACTGTGATGGGATTTGAAGGCCTTTACCTTGCCATGGCTGTCCGCTGGCACTTGCCAAATCCCCATGTCTGGCCAATGGCGAGACCCATTGCACCAAGCCAATTAGCCATGGTCGCAATCATCGGATTGTTTTTCGATTTCATGGGCTTAACCGGCGGAGACTCGAACGTCGCCCACGGCGCTCACCTCGGTGGCTTCATCGGCGGAATTTTGCTCGGTAGCTTCTTCGTGAAAATGCCAAGGGTCGCCTTACCTAGGTGAACCGAGATGATGGCAGGGACGCGTGTCCCTACGCGTCCACCATGAAATGAGGACGCAAATAGATAGCGACGGTTTCATCCGCTTCCACATGGGATCGGACGGTTAGGGACAACCACCCCTGCCGATTAAAGACTTCCGCTCATCACCACTCAACTCGCGCCATTCTCCGGGCGCTAGGGTAAGTTCATTCAATCCCCCAACTGCGGTTCGGATCAAGCGCAGGGTCGGAAACCCAACCGCTGCTGTCATCCGCCTAACTTGGCGGTTTTTGCCTTCAACCAACTCCATACGCAGCCACGCGGTCGGGATGGATTTGCGGAAACGCACCGGCGGGTCACGAGGTGGGATATTCGGCTCATTTTCAAGTAAATCGACCCGACACGGCCTAGTCCGATGACCTTGAATCACCAAACATCCGCCTTTTAAGCGATTCACCGCGGCCGCATCTGGCAGGCCCTCCACCTGAACCAGATAGGTTCGTGGATGCCCGAGCTCGGGATCTAGGAAGCGGTGATTGAATCCCGGTTCATCGCAGAGCAACAGCAAGCCCTCCGAATCCATATCGAGTCGCCCCACGGGATAAACCTCTTTGGGAAAACCAAAGTCCGCTAAAGTCTTCTGACCGGGTTGATCCGGCGTAAACTGGCATAGCACGCCATAGGGTTTGTGGAAAATGAGCAGCACGTCGGGAAAATAAATATCAACCCACCCCGCCGCTGACAAGCGATGACACCTTTCCTCTTACAATCTTTGTCATGGGCAGGACAAAGATTGTAAGAGGATGGATGGGGAAAGTTTGGTGGAGAATAGGGGAATGTCACGTTTGCCTTGCTTTCATGCCCCGCAATCCACGAAAGTTTGCGCCGCCATGCTGGATATCAGGATCATTCGGGAAACCGCAGAAGAAGTGCGCGAGCGTTTGAAAAAACGCGGCGGAGACCATTGGAAGCTCATCGACGAAGTTTTGGCCTGCGATGAATCACGCCGCGCGGCGGAAACCTCCAAGCAAGAACTTCAAAACCAGCGCAAGACGATCTCCAAGCAGATCGGCATGATGAAAGCCAAAGGCGAAGATAGCTCCGCGATCGAAGCAGAGGTTCGCGGGATCAATGATGAGATTTCCAAGTTCGATCTGCTCGCTGAAGAGGCGACCGTCAAACAAACCGATTTGTTGCTGAACATTCCCAACCTCCCGCATGCCGATTGTCCGGTGGGCAACAGCGAAGAAGCGAATCCCGTCGTCCGCGAGTGGGGCGAGAAGCCCACACTGGTTGCTCCGAAAGATCACGTTGAGCTCGCCACCGCTCACGGCCTGATTTCATGGGAAGATGCGATCCGTATTTCCGGATCCGGCTTTGCGGTGTATCGCGGAAAGGGCGCAAAACTGGAGCGCGCGTTGATCAATTTTCTGTTAGATACCCAAGCCGCTAACGGCTACGAGGAAGTCAATGTCCCGCATCTAGTCCTGCGCGAGTGCATGGAAGGCACAGGCCAGTTGCCGAAGTTTGAGGACGATATGTATGGCACTGAGCCAGCAGAAACGGATGGACGCAACACGCTCTTTCTCGCGCCAACGGCTGAGGTTCCGGTCACCAATCTTTATCGCGACACGATCGTTGCGGAAAACGATCTGCCGCTCAAACTAGTGGCTTACACCCCGTGTTTCCGCCGCGAGGCAGGTTCCGCTGGACGCGACAACAAAGGCATCATCCGCATGCATCAGTTCGATAAAGTCGAGCTCGTGCAAGTGGTGGATCCGGAAAAAGGATTTCAAGTCCTCGAAGAACTCACCGGGCACGCTGAGAGCATTCTGCAAAAGCTCGGCCTACATTACCGCGTCATCGAGCTCTGCACTGGCGATATTGGGCAGTCGTCTGCAAAGACCTACGACATCGAAGTTTGGGCTCCAGGCCATGGCAAGTATCTCGAAGTTTCGAGCTGCTCATGTTTCGGCGATTACCAAGCACGCCGGATGAAACTTCGCTTTAAAGACAAGGAAGGCAAAAACCGTTTCCCCGCCACGCTCAACGGCTCCGGCACGGCATTGCCACGACTTTACGTTGCGCTGTTAGAACAATGCCAACAACCCGACGGATCGATCAAAATTCCCGACGCGCTAGTGCCGTATTTTGGCGCTGATTCGATTTCTTAAATTCATCATGCGTTTTTTTAAGTCAGAAGCAGGCGCGATGGTTTTGTGGCTGGCTGCTACGCTTTTCCTCGCGGCTTTGTTCACGCCACATCTTTATGAGGCAGGAAAAAATCTAGCAGAAAAAGCGCAGACCTCTGATTACCCCGGCTGGATCGAATCGATCGCTAACTCTGCAAGCCGCGCCAAGCTGGATCGATATTTCAGCCGTTGTCTGCTGATCTCTGCGCTGGCTTTACTTCCATTGCTAATTCTCCGTGTGCGCCGCATACCGAAGAATGAGGATTTCACACCATACCCGCTGCGCAAACTCACTACGAGTCAGCGATGCATTCATCTCTTTAGTGGTTTGGTGATCGGAGCTACTTCACTCGGAGCACTTGCGCTCGTCCTGCATTTCACCGGCGCTAGTGAAGCAAGTGACAAAGCATTATCGCTCTCCAAGCTAATTCCTAAAGCCGTCGTTCCAGCTCTCGGCGCAGGCATCATCGAGGAACTCCTTTTCCGTGGGCTACTGCTCGGGCTGTGGCTACGGGCATGCTCCATGTGGAGCGCGTGGATCGGAAGCTCACTGATGTTTTCGTTCGTTCATTTCCTCAAACCACCCGCCAACACGATCATCGCAGAACCAAGCGCTTGGCATTCAGGATTCGAAATGCTGGGCAGCACTCTGGGTCATTTTACCAATCCTCTTTTCTTCGTCACTGACTTCGCCACTCTCGCACTACTCGGCTTGTTACTGGCTTGGTGCCGGACACGCACCTCTTCACTCTGGCTGCCCATCGGCATCCATACCGGCCTGGTTTTTGCACTGAAAACCTTCTCGTTAACCCAGAAGCTCAATCCAGAATCCCCGCTGCATCCTTGGTTCATCGGTTCAGATTTAAAATCCGGCATATTCCCACTCATCGCGCTGGGGATTTGTTTCGGGCTATGCATCGCTTTGGTCCGTCTTGTTCTGATCAAGAGGAATGATATATCCCTAACCCGCTGAAAGATTAGCGGTGCTGAAGCTGGGACCGTGCAAGACGGAGCGATCAAAAGCGAATGGAACACCATGAAAATTATCGCCAAGGGAGCGGTTTATACAGTCGAGCTCAATGGCAAAGAAGTGATGACTTAGAGCGTTTGCCAAAAGTCTGTGCGTGAAAAGCCGAGATTGTGAAGACCTAGTTCAAGGCGTGATGCATCAAAAGTGAAAGGCCATGCGCGCCAGCTCCTTCGTTCTCTTCGTTTCCTTTCCATCCCGATCAAGTCGGGGCTATGAAAATCAACCAACCACAATGAATTGTTAGAATAAGGAAAGCCCAACGAATTATGATGAGCTTCAGTAATGGCGAAGCCGACTTGGTTTGGATGTAATGAAATGGAGTCAAAGCAGTAGGCAGGAAAAGAGGAGAATGAAACTTTACTGATTTCCTGATTCAAATTTCTTTCTTGAATCTAGAATGAGCGTCTAAACATACGCGAGAGACTTTTCCGCCATAGCTCATTGAGCGACGGCGGAAGAACAACCCAGGAATGGGACTTCACAATCCGAGCCCCAAAATCCACCTTTTGCGCACGGATTTTTGGCAACCGCTATATACTTCAGAAACCTCGAAGGATAAAGGAGCGCACGGACTGTTGGTTCACCCTGAAAAAGAAATGAAAATCTTGTTGCGCGATCTCACCCTCGAAGAACTGTAAGCACCGCGACCCGCTTCACTCCCGCCTTGCGTAACACTTTGGCGCAGGCATCTACGGTGGATCCCGTAGTAAACACATCATCCACCAATATCACACCCGGAGCTCCTGTTAGAGCGACGGGTTTTTTCTTATTCCATGTCGTTCGAACCTCGAAGGCTTTTTTGAGGTTTTCCATCCGCTGCTTACGCGTGAGCCGCGTTTGTGTTTCGGTTTTACGCACACGCTTGAGCCATTTTCCCATCGGTAGATCTGATAGTTTTGCAACGGCACGTGCGATTTCTTCTGCTTGATTAAACTGTCGTGTGCGGAGTTTGCTTGGATGCAAGGGCACGGGGATCAATGGCCATTTCTCCTCCAGCGCGCTCTGAAACCGGCGATCGATAAGCGCGCCCGAAGCAAGTTTTCCAAGTGCACCAGCGAGATGGATTTCCCTGCCGTATTTCAAACGATGCACCATTTCTAGGGTCTCATCGCAGCGATCCATCGCCGCTAATGCGAATTCAAAGTGAAACGAAATATCCTTGCAGTTCGGGCAATCAAACGTCCCGTCAATCATTCCCGTGAAGCTTTCACCGCACGTTCCACAAAATGGACTGACGATGCGCGGTAACTTTCTTGAGCATTCCTCACAGAGCGCCTTTCCATCCGAAAGGCCGCAACCGCATAGCTCACAGATAGGTGGATACAATCCGTCGAGGACTCGCTTCATGAAGGGGGGAATCATGCGTTATGGAAATAGAAATCAATCTTTGGAGGATTTTGGATCCAACGCATCGCGCAAGCCATCACCTAGGAAATTCAAAGCGAACAAGGTCGTGGCGAAAAACAGGGAGGGAAACAACAACAGATATGGCGTGACTTCCATGCGATCCGCGCCCTCTTTGATAAGAATCCCCCAAGAGGAGTTTGGTGGTTTCACTCCCAAGCCAAGGAAGGACAGAACACTTTCTAACAACATGATCCCGGGAACCGCAAGCGTGGTGTAAATGATGATAGGGCCGATGACGTTTGGTAAAATATGACGAAAAAGAATACGGGGTCGGCCCAAGCCTAAGGAAATAGCAGCTTCGACGAACTCCAAATTTTTCACGTTCATGACCTGTGCCCGGACGATCCTTGCAATCGTCAGCCACCCGATCGCGCCAATGGCAATGAAAAGTGGAATCAGGGTTGTGATCGGTGCGACGCGATCCCGCTCCCAACCGGTTGTATCAATGACCCATGTCGTGAAATTCGACGAAGGTCCATCGACCACGAGAGCAAACAAAATCACTAAAACTAAAAACGGCAGAGCGAACATGATATCGACAAAACGCATCATAACGGAATCAGTGAAACCCCCGACGTAACCAGAGACAGCTCCGTAAATGACCCCAATCAACACCGCAACGCCCGTTGCCACAAAGCCCACCAACAATGAAACCTGTCCACCGTAAAGCACTCGCGAGAAAACATCCCGCCCGAGCTGGTCTGTTCCAAACCAATGCTCAGCTGATGGCGATGCGACGACATTCTGAAGATTAATGGTCGAAGGCGATGCCACAAATGGCAAAAACGGCCCAACGAAACATGCGATGATAATTGCGCTCAAAACTCCGAGGCTGACCAGCGCCGGTTTGTTTCTCGACAACCGTTGCCACGCATCCTGCCAGAGCGAACTGCCCTGCGATTTGTTTATCGTCTCATCTGACACGCAGGCAAACTAGAATAGCGATGACAAAATGAAGAGCATATTTTTCACCGCTTTGTGAGCGCGGGAAAACCATGTTCAATCCCCGCTAATTTTGCTTCTATCGCCTGCATGCGCGCTTTGATTTTTGATCTTGATGGGACTCTAGTTGAATCCCTGCCCGGTATTGCTGCCTCACTAAACCGTGCACTGAATCAACACGGGCTTCCCGGTCAGAGCCATGATAACGTCCGTGGTTTTATTGGAGATGGCGCCGTGAAACTCGTGCAGCGCGCACTTTCCACCGTTTCACGCATCGACCTCACTGATAGCGTAGTGAAAAATTTTGCTGCAGATTACGCGATTTCATGGCCCGACGGAACATCGGTCTACCCCGGAATGCTTGAACTGCTCGCGGGGCTGGAATCACGAGGAATTCCTCTCGCCGTGCTTTCTAACAAACCCCATGCCTTCACCACGAAAATTGTGGAAACGCTTTTCCCCAACACCCATTTCGCCGAGGTTTTAGGAAACCACGAAAACCTCCCCCACAAACCCGATCCCGCCGGGGCGCTGGAAATCGCCAAAGCGCTGGGAATCGCCCCAGAGGATTGCACAATTATCGGTGACTCGACCATGGATTTGGACACCGCCATAAACGCCAGGATGAAATCCATCGCTGTTACTTGGGGTTACCATGATCGCGAGCGGTTGAAGGAAGCGGACGTCATCGTCGAAACGATGGAGCAGCTCGCAGCGGCTTTATCTGAAAAAAGTTTCCCTCATCAAAAATCTTAGCCTTGCGCCACGCCATCTCGCAGGGCAAAGCTTGCAGCACGTCGCAACACGTCAATTGGGGCTGTAGCTCAGCGGTCAGAGCAGGGGACTCATAATCCTTTGGTCGTGGGTTCAATCCCCACCGGCCCTACTTATTGAAAATGATCATGGCTTGGGTCTACATATTACGAGGCAGCAAGGGACGCTACTACATTGGTGCTACGGAAAATCTCACTGCGCGTGTTGAGCGTCACAATACTGGCTTTGTCCACTCGACAAAGCGTCTAGGACTGCCGCTCGAACTTGTTGCTAGCCGTCCATTCGAGACAATGCAAGAGGCCTTGCTAATGGAACGGAAACTGAAAAATTGGAAGAACCCAGCAAAAGCGCTTACTTTTTTGAATAGCTAGAGCAGCCCCGACACAGTCGGGGTTGGTCGTGGGTTCAATCCCCACCGGCCCTACTTATTGAAAATGATCATGGCTTGGGTCTACATATTACGAGGCAGCAAGGGACGCTACTACATTGGTGCTACGGAAAATCTCACTGCGCGTGTTGAGCGTCACAATACTGGCTTTGTCCACTCGACAAAGCGTCTAGGACTGCCGCTCGAACTCGTTGCCAGCCGTCCATTCGAGACAATGCAAGAGGCCTTGCTAATGGAACGGAAACTGAAAAATTGGAAGAACTCAGCAAAAGCGCTTACTTTTTTGAATAGCTAGAGCAGCCCCGACACAGTCGGGGTTGGTCGTGGGTTCAATCCCCACCGGCCCTACTTATTAAAAATGATGATGGCTTGGGTCTACATGTTACGAGGCAGCAAGGGACGCTACTACATTGGTGCTACGGA
>JBILMI010000214.1:0-3212 GCA_044375585.1 Luteolibacter sp. | reverse complement strand
CTCCGCCGTTAATTTGAACCATTTCGCAAAAGCAGCCACGAGAGTCTCTCTCGTGGCTGCCTAGCAAAAAGGGTGCGCGTGGTTTTCACTGCATCCTCGGGATAATCCCGAAAACCTTGATAGCTAGGGCGGCACAGGGCTGCCCTGCTTTGACGTAAGTAAAAGAAGAAATAAGAAAAATGAATATCCATTCCACAACGATCGAAGTCGGAACCAATCCGATGACCATCGAAACCGGCAAACTTGCCAAACTCGCCGATGGCGCAGTCACAGTCCGTTGCGGTGAAACCATCATCTTGGTTACTGCTGTCTCACAAACCAAAGTAAAACCTGGCCAAACCTGGTTCCCGCTATCCGTAGAGTATAAGGAGAAAGCGACCGCCGCAGGCGTGTTCCCAGGCGGCTACTTCAAGCGCGAAGGTCGCCCTACCGAAAAGGAAATCCTCACCTGCCGTATGACCGACCGTCCTCTGCGCCCGTTGTTTCCTAAAGGTTACCTCTACGAAACCCAAATCGTTGCGATCTTGCTCAGTGCAGATGGCATCAACGATTCCGACATCCTCTCAATGAACGGCGCTTCCGCTGCTCTCGCGATTTCCGACATCCCGTTCGCTGGCCCAATCGGTGCAGTTCGCGTCGGTCGCATCGATGGCAATTTCGTCATTAACCCAACTCATGAACAGCGCGAAGATAGCGATCTCGACCTCATCTACGTGGGTAACAAAACCGACGTGATCATGATCGAAGGTCAAGCTGACGAGCTCCCAGAGGAAGAATTCATCAAAGCCCTTCACTTCGCCCAAGCAGCGGTTGCTAAAATCGTTCAAGGCCAAGAAGAACTCGTCGCAAAATGCGGTAAGGTGAAGCGTGAATACGAACTCACTCTTGCTAAAGAAAACCTCCTTGAAATCGCCTACGAAATCGCAGGTGACCGCATCGAAGGTGCAATCTACGCAGCAAACAAAACAGAGCGTTCTAAGAAAGTTGGCGCACTTCGTGACGAAGTTGAAGCAGCGATCAAGCAACGCGCTCCAGATGCAACCGACTTCGATGTTGAGCAAGCCTTTGAATACCTTCAGAAAAAGGCATTCCGTATTTCCATTATGGAAAAAGGCATCCGTGCTGATGGCCGTGCAATCGGCGATCTCCGTGAGCTCTACGGTGAAGTTGGCACTCTGCCACGCGTTCACGGTTCTGCGATTTTTGCTCGTGGCGAAACTCAAGCACTCGCCATCACCACGCTTGCACCAGCTGACGAAAAACAACATTTCGACAACTACGCAGGTGGCGAAGATGAAAAACGCTTCATCCTTCACTACAACTTCCCTCCATTCTCCGTTGGTGAATGTGGTCGTATGGGTGGTATCAACCGTCGCGAAATCGGCCATGGCTCACTTGCCGAGCGTTCGATCGAGCCAGTGATTCCTGCTGAATCCGACTTCCCTTACGCGATCCGCGTTTCCTCTGAGGTGATGGAATCTAACGGTTCTACCTCGATGGCTTCGGTTTGCGCAGGCACCATGGCTCTTCTCGATGCCGGCGTTCCTTTGATCCGCCCAGTCGGCGGTATCTCCGTGGGTCTCGTCACTGAGAACAACGAGGATGGTTCAATGAAAGAGCACAAGATGCTCCTCGATATCATCGGTTCCGAAGACTTCTACGGCGATATGGACTTCAAACTTTGCGGCACAGATGAAGGCGTCACAGGTTACCAGCTTGACCTCAAGCTCCCGGGCCTTCCGCTCTCCATGCTCGAAGAAGCGATCCACATTGCTAAAGCAGGACGCACCAAGATCATCGCTAAAATGGCCGAGTCGATCGTTGAGCCGAAAGAACTCAGCGCCCACGCACCACGCATCGTTTCCGTGAAAATCCCTGCAGATCGCATTGGTGAACTCATTGGACCTGGCGGTAAAAATATCAAGGCCATCCAGGCTGAATCCGGCGCTGAGATTAACATCGAAGACGACGGCACCGTTCATATCTATGCTTCCAAACAAGCAGGACTTGAGCGTGCGAAAGAGATGATCGATCGCATGTTCCAAGAAATCGAAGTCGGGCAGACCTACACAGGTCGTATCGTTTCGATCACCGCTTTCGGCGCATTCATGGAAGTTCTTCCTGGAAAAGACGGACTTGTTCACGTCTCGGAGTTGGCTGAAGGCCGCGTCGAGAAAGTGGAAGATGTCGTCAAGAAAGGCGATTTACTCACTGCAAAATGCTTAGGTGTTGATGAAAAAGGCCGCGTGAAAATGTCACGCCGCGCCTGGCTCCGCGACGAGAAAGCCAAAGAGGCAGAAGCCAACGGGACTCCAGTCGAAGAGGTCACCACTCCTCTCGTCTAAACCATCGCAACGGCGCAAGCCCTTGCTGCAAAATCATCAGCCGGTGTTCGAAAGGGCACCGGCTTTTTTGTAATTATTCTGCACTAATTTCTATGAGTGCTCGCCATCTTGATTCTGATTCTGATTCGGCTGAGGACATATTTTACCCATTAGACGAGGAGCGTTTATATCAGGCTGAAACGGATCGACCTCTCGCGGCGGTATTTCTTCCGGCGCAACGACCGATGGTGGGCAAATTTCACCCATGAGCCTTGGCTTCTCGTTAGTATCGTTACCAGTCGCTGTGTTCTGTGTGTGGTTCGATCTCGGAGATATCGGAAGTGGCGCGCCCGTTGTGCGTACCGTACCTGCAGATTGCACGCAGCTGCGCATCAATAAACTGCCAATAAACTGCCAGGCATACAACAGATTCGAGGTGGAATGGTGGATGTTTGAAATTGGGAATGTGTGACTGGAAATAAGATAAAATAAGGGATTTTTGGTTCAAAAAGCCTAGTCCGAAGTGGGGTTGGCAGCGATGAATGAGGGGCAGAATTTGGGGCAGGTTTTTGGAGGAATCCTACTCATTCCAATTGATATCTTCTGGTCAGAAAACGTCTATTTGGAAACTTTCACCGTCCTTAATAACCCCAAATGATCCTCGCCTTTTTCACGCAAAATGACTTTGAAAACATCATGAATACAGATGGTAGCCGTATGACGATATTACGATCGATCGCGTAAGTAAGATCAGATTTCAGGAGCTCTAAAAATCGCTATCCGGATAAAGCTGATGATATTTAATCGCCTCAACGGCGACGGCAGCGGTGGTTCCGAAGATGGTTTCGACGCTGGCGGTGCGGGGGACTTGTGCGGCAGGGCGGGATA
>JBILMI010000059.1:0-12253 GCA_044375585.1 Luteolibacter sp. | reverse complement strand
CCTATTGTAAAGGTGAGAACCATACCGGCACAGGCGGCAAGTGGCATGAACCATGATTTCCAGAAAGCGCGGTTGCTGGTTTTGGCAGAGGGCACTTGAGCTACCTCAAGTTCACGGATACCTTGATGGATGCGTGTGAGGAAGAAATCGGGATAAGGAGGCTCCTCGCTGGCGGATATACCCTCAGCGAGGATTCCGCGGAATTTTCGCAGTGCCGTGCGAGCAGATAATTGGTCGGGCTGAGTCGCAGCCCAAGCTTCCATCTCAGCGAGTTGGGCGCCGCTGAGTTCGTCATCTAGCCACATAGCCAGTGTAGTTTCATCGGGATTCGTATTCATCTTTGAGTAAGGTCTGGAGTTTCTGGCGGGCGTAAAATAAGCGGCTCATCACAGTGCCGAGGGTGCATTCCATGACATCGGCAATTTCTTTGTAGGAGAGGCCTTGAACATCCTTCAGAATGACGACCTCGCGATGCTCTGGGCTGATTTTTTCCAAAGCCGCGCTGATCTTTACTCGAAGCTCTGAATTGGAGAGTGCCTCATCGGGTGATTCGATGAGGGCCGGCGCGGTTTTGGCGGAGAGATCGATCCGGTCTCTGTCGAAAATTTCATCATTCAATTCGCCACTACTCTCGATTTTACGTTTGCGAACCCAATCGTAGACGACGTTGTGAGTGATTCGGAACAGCCAAGTCGAGAAAAGGGAACGGTTCTCGAAGTTGGGAAGGGCTTTCCACGCTTTGATGAAGACGTCCTGAGATAAATCCCAGGCATCGGCTTCGTTTCTGATCATATTGCGTATCATTGCGTAAATTTTTCCTTGATGGCGTAGGACAAGTTGGTTGTAGGCGTCCATGTCGCCTTGTTGCGCAAGGGTGACCCATCGGAAATCTTCGTTTGGATCTTTTGCGTCCTCACTCAGCGATCCGGCTGGATCTTGCTCAGGGTTGGACGACGTGGCGCTGGGCTTATTCATGCTAATTTATCAAAGAAATGCTTATGGAATCTTGGTGCGAGTTGGCTAGGTGCGCAATCCAAGAATCCAAGTCTAATTTTAGCCCCGAGGGTTTACATTTCACAGCTGAAAGCTATAGATCAGCCGTATGGAGGTTAAAATTAAGCAAAGGCTTGATGAGTTTATTCGCCGCAAAGGGTTAAGAAGAACCGTGCAGCGTGAGCAAATCGTGGATGTCGCGTTTTCTCGAGACGAGCATTTCACAGCAGAGGAGCTGTTCGAGCGAGTGCGGAAAGTGGATACGGAAACCTCCCGCGCTACAGTATATCGCACCCTTGGACTATTGGTGGAGGCTGATCTTTTGCGTCAAATCGACCTCGGAGAAAACCAGGTGACCTACGATCCCAATTTCTTAAACAAGCCATCTCACAACCATTTGGTATGTATTGATTGTGGAAAAGTGGTCGAATTCGAGGATCACAATGTTGATATACAGACCGACTGCGTGAGCCGCCGGTTGGGTTTCAAAACCGTCCGTCAATCGATCAAGATGGAAGCAAACTGTGAGCAACTGAGATTAAAAGGCCGTTGCCCAAATCTCATCGCTACTCGACTTACAGGTAAACGCCTTCGTAAAAGACGCTAATGGACAGGGCGAAGCCGCGTTTTAAAGCATCTCCGTTGGCGGCGAAGATGAAATTTCGCAAGGCGCTGAGTGATTGGTTTGCGCGGGTCGGAAAGGATTATCCGTGGCGAAGAACTCGAGAGCCTTATCCGATCCTCGTCTCGGAAATGATGTTGCAGCAGACCCAAATTGCTACAGTTCTGGGAAAAGGTTATTACACTAGGTTTCTTGCTAAGTTTCCCGATTTGGAGAGCTTGGCGAGAGCGGATGATGAAAGTTTACTGAAAGCATGGGAAGGTCTGGGTTACTACCGCAGGGCGCGTATGCTCAGGGAGACGGCAAGAGCGATCCTCGCGAATCATAACGGGATTTTTCCCGATGAAGAAGCGGCTTTACTTGATCTGCCTGGCATCGGTCCTTACACGGCCGCGGCACTTATGGCATTTGCTTTTGGAAAACCATCCGGCTTGGTTGATGGAAACGTTTCCCGAGTATTTTCACGCATCATGGCCGATTCATCATCGATTGATGAGACTAAAGTGATACGGAAGCATCGTGTCTGGGCGCTAGAGCTGTGTGATCCATCAAGCCCTAACATTCACCATCACGCGATGATGGAGTTGGGTCAGACGATATGTCGCCCAGGACGCCCCGCCTGTGAAATGTGCCCTATTTCCGCTTATTGCGAATGTTTGGAGCCAGAGAAACTGCCCATCAAAAAGCCCCCTGTAACGATCACAGGTATCAATGAATACGCGATTTTCTGCAGCGATAAGTTAGGGAGAATACTGCTTCACCATGAATCGGGGAAACGTCGTAACGGGCTGTGGAAATTACCACTGAGATCCAGCGTGGAATGTCTGAAATTAGGGAAGATTTATGAAGCGACCTATGCAATCACGCGCTACCGCGTCTCGCTGAAAGTGTATTTACAAGAACCAGAATCTGATTTTTCCCTTATCTCTGGTGATGAATGGGTCGATTTAGAGAGGCTTAATGAGTTGCCGTTGGCGGCTCCCTTTCGCAAGGCACTGGATGTTATCCTTAGCGATTTCTAAAAACTTATGTGACTTAACTGTTTGATTATGCTCTGATTGAGGCGAGTGGATGAATCTGTACGAAAATTAGCGGTTATATTTTTGGCATTCTCTAGCGTGGCATGCTCACTCTCAGAGTCTACCGATTCATGTGTTCAGATTCCTGATAAAATCGCTCGCCAAATTATTAAGGAAAGGCTGACCGCGGTAGTGGTAACTGGAAACAAAGATCTCGGTAGCTGGGCGAATCATAAATTCGCAATCGTCAATGCTCCGAAAGATGCGGATGGCGGCTCGGCGGCACCAATTAGTGAAGATGGATATTTTCTAACAGCGGATCATGTGCTCGCGGAGTCTCCGGAGAAAAATGTTTTCATCATATACGCAAATGGAGGAAGAATCACTTCGTCCCGAGCAAGGGTAGTTTGGCGCTCTTCTGGGGATGATATCGCGATATTGCACGTCCCTATTAAAACACCTTATTATTATCAGTGGTCCTCACCCAAGCAAAGAATCTTATCTGGGCATTCTGTCATCCACGGCGGAATGGCAACGGGAGATAAATCATCTCAAGGCTCATTACGCACTACGCTGGCGCCTGAGCGATTTTTGACTGGAAGCCGCACTTTTAAAATGAATATCCCACTTGAGCCAGGAGATAGTGGAGGGCCAGTGATCGATGCCTATGGGAATTTGATCGGAATTAATTCTGCCGTTGAATTTCTCATACCTATGGATACTGCAATATTTATCGATTCCGAGGGAGTCCGACCGAATACCCTTCGAATCAAAGAACTCATTCGAAAAGACAGATTTTCTAAGAAAAGCCCCTGATTTCAAATTTCATGCTGCGTCTCAATTTTTTGATCACTGCTCTCAACTGCATTATTATCGCAGGCATAAGTTCATGCGAGTCTCTAGAATATACGGGCTACCTTCATCAGACAGCTGCTACAGCGCATGACCATATTATGCTTGTAGAAGAAAACCCACCTACGTTCGGCTATGAGAGACTTTACGCGCTTTCCCAGCACTACCACGATTTGTCGAAATTTATCGAAAAAGAGGGTAAACCTAGGTATTACGCAGAAACCACAAATGGGGGTAGTCGTTACTTGATTCTCTATTACTCCGAAAGACGCGAAGCCTTTGCATGCCGCAGCGATTTGAAATCATCCCATGAAATTGAATTTTCTGGGCCTTATCCCATCACGAAAAATGAACTAGCTACGCTTCATAAACTCGAACGCGATTTAGAGCAGGATTTCAACCCAGAATGAGGCCTGCATGCGTTGCTACAATTAGCTTGCAACGCCCTACCTAGGAGGTAACTTAAAGCAAAAGCAGTTGGAATATTTTTGCTAATAAATAAACAGCCAATAGCTAAACATAAAATAAGACAAACTCTGTATATAATATGAAAACTAAATCAATCCGTAGACGCGGCTTCACCCTAGTGGAACTTCTCGTCGTTATTGTTATCATCGCATCCTTGGCGGCTCTATCAGCTCCCATGATCATGGGTCAGGTGAGAAAAGCAGCCAAGGCCGAAGCAATTTCAAACTCCAAACAGATCGGTCTCGCAATGTTCGAGTTCGAGAATGACTATGGATCCTACCCAGATTCTGCCACCCTCGAAACTCTTAATGAAGACTTCGCAACTGCAGACGTAAAAGGCGAAGCTGGCGCTGATTCCAATGGATACTTTAAGCAACTGATGCACGCTGGAATTGCTCCATCTGAAGAAATGTTCTACGCAAAAGCTGCAGGCACTAAAAAACCCGATGGTGACATCACAGGCGTAGAGGCTCTTGCTGCTAAGGAAGTCGGATTTGGATACATCATGAACGGCAATGAAGGCATGAGCACATCAGGTAACCCTTCCCGTGTCATTGTTGTTACTCCTCTTGCAGATGGTGGCGGAGATTTCGAATTTGATTCCGGTCCCTTTGACGGCGTCGCAGTTCTACTAAAAATCGACCAAAGTGCCAGCGCTATTAAGATCGTTGCAGATCCAACTACTGGCTTCGGACCTGTCAAGGTTGGTGGAGAAGAGCTGGATCAAGCAAAGTTCTGGGGCACTGTTACCCCAACGGTCAAACCACCTCTTAAGTAATTGTTATTTGTTTGATTCCAACCGGGCGACCTTCGGGGCGTCCGGTTTTTTTATTTGTGAAATGAGCATTCCTCGACGAAATACAAACAATTCATCTATGTCTTCAGAAAAAATCTCCCAAGCTTTCATGCCGTATCCGGTTTCAACCTTGAGCCCAAGGATTGTTCCAACTGACCTTAGCTCCTTTAAATCTCGTGGTATTTCCGAGGTAGAAAGAGAGTTGCAGCAAAAACTGACGGAAATCCGTGAGACCTATTTAGCGGCGATTGATCATTTCAACTGGAACAAACTCATCTATGAGGCGGACATCAATTTTGAGCCCATCATTGGTCAAATCTATCATTTATACGAGCTACGTGGTCGCAAGCTGCTCTCAATGATATCACCAGATCAATGGCATCATAAACACCTGGCTACCGTAAGACTCAACGTGGATAGACAATGGAAGCTGGAGGTGATTTCTGAAGAACTGGATCAACAATCCTTGTTCGGGGTTTAGAGTGATAACTAAGTCTGCCTATGTCCGTGGCATTTTTCAAAACGGAGACGCAGAGAAAACGGAGGAACAAATTTGAGGATAATTGAACTTCCGGCACAGATTCTTATTATTTTCCAATTTATATATCTTCTCTGTTTTCTCCGATTACTCCGCGCCTCCGCTTAAATCTGATAATGGGAGGGTGAGTAGAAACCACAAAAAAACGCCTCAGGAAAACCCGAGGCGTTTTTCGAAAAAAACTGAGTATGAAACTTAGTTTGCAGCGATCACGTTAACACGACCGCCTTCGCGGTCGAACTTCACTTGACCATCGGTCAAGGCAAAGAGGGTGTGATCTTTACCGCAACCAACACCCACACCTGGATGCACCTTGGTGCCACGTTGGCGAATGATGATGTTGCCAGCAATAACGGCTTGTCCGCCGAATTTTTTCACGCCGAGGCGCTTACTGCGAGAGTCGCGTCCGTTTTTGACGGATCCTTGTCCTTTTTTATGGGCCATGAGAGTAGGTTGGTTGAAATGAAGGAATTAGCCAATGGAGGTAATCTCCAATTTGGTCATGTGGCGGCGGAAACCAATGGTTTTATGGAAACCCTTGCGGCGTTTGAACTTGAAGGCGACACCTTTAGGGCCACGGAACTGATCGATCACCTTTGCTGTGACGGTGCCACCTGCGATGAATGGGGTTCCGATGGTCACGCTATCACCCTCGCCACGAAGCAAAACTTCGCTGAATGTGATTTCTGAATCGACAGCTGCTTCGAGTTTCTCGACGTCGAGCTTGTCACCTTGTTTGACGCGGTATTGTTTACCGCCTGTTTTGATTACTGCGTAGGCCATGGCCGTTTAGGGAAAAGTTGTTGTCCGCTATTGGAGCGGGCGCGGAATCCACCATGAATCGGCGCGCCTTGCAAGGATTTTTTGAGTCTTTTTTAAAAACTTTCTAAATAGGACTGATTTAATACCAAATGAATGGGCATTCATGGTTTTTTGAGGTTGGTTTCCCAAATATAATAAGAATAGTTCTTGATACTATTAAGAATGATTCTAATTTTCTGTCGCAATGATAACGAACGGCTTACAAAATCGACAAACGGCGATCCCGGAGGAGATCAATGGCCTTCGCATGACTCGGCAGCGCCAAGAAGTCTATCGCTTTCTTATGGGAGAGCGGACACATCCGACCGCAAATGAGGTTTTCATGAGAATTAAGGAAGCCCTTCCGAATGTCTCATTAGCGACGGTCTACAACTGCCTTGAGGCGCTGGTGCAGCACAAAATCATCCGCCAGGTCAACTTTGACCGCGAACCATCCCGTTACTGCCCGAATCTCGATGAGCACGGCCATTTTCACGATGAAACCACCGGAACGATTCATGACGTGAAATTCAAGCCTGGCATCAACCTCACCGACATTCTCGATCTTCCACCTAACACAGTGATCAAGGATATCGAAATCACCCTGCGCGGACAACTCGCCGCCTCATAATTCGAGTTTAGAACTTAAAATTTAGATTTTTTCCAACACATGAGCCTCCAAATTAATAACCTCCACGCAACTCTCGAAAACGGCACTGAGATTCTCAAAGGCGTTACTCTTGAAATACCAGCCGGTGAAATCCATGCCATCATGGGACCGAACGGATCCGGTAAATCCACGCTTTCGAAAGTCATTTCCGGGCATGAATCCTACATCCCAACTGCTGGGAGTATCCTTCTTGACGGAGTGGATATCTCAGAAATGTCGATCGATAAGCGCTCACGTGCAGGCATTTTCTTAGCCTTTCAGTATCCAAACGAAGTTCCCGGAGTTTCAAATGCGAATTTCATCCGCGCGGCGCTTCAGGCACGTTTACCTAAAGGCGAGGAAATCGATGCCGTTGCGTATTATAAATCCCTCTACGAGAAAATGGATCTGCTAGAGATGGATCGTAAATTCACCGGACGCGCAGTGAACGAGGGTTTCTCGGGTGGGGAGAAAAAGCGTAACGAGATCCTTCAAATGATGATGCTTTCACCAAAATATTGCATCCTCGATGAAACTGATTCCGGCCTAGATATCGACGCGTTGAAAATCGTCGCAAAAGGGGTCAATGCGATGCGTTCACCGGATCGTGGTATGTTGCTTATCACTCACTACCAGCGATTGTTAGATTATATCAAGCCTGATCATGTGCACGTCATGTCAGAAGGTCGTATCGTAAAATCCGGCGGCCCCGAACTTGCATTGGAGCTCGAAGAAAACGGCTACGATTTCCTTAAAGAGCCCGCCCTCGCGTGAATGCCTGAGCTTCAGTAAATCTTTCTATATTTTCCCATGTCATACCAAGAAACAGCCACCGCAATCCTCGATGAGGAAACGCATGATGCGATCAATGTCGACCGCACCAAGGGCGACTTCACTTTCCCGGAGCGCAACAAATTCGATGCGGGTTGGGGGCTTTCCTCCAAGACGGTCGATTATATTTGCGATGTAAAACAAGATCCAGATTGGGTTCGCGAATTCCGTCACAAAGCTCTCGCTGTATTCGAAAGCAAACCGATGCCGACCAACTGGGCGACGGAGGATTTAAACAACATTCACTTCGATAAAATCCGTTACTACCTCTCGGATGGTGAAAAACCGAAACGGACATGGGACGAAGTTCCTGCGGAAATTTTGGAGACCTTCGAGCGCTTGGGAATACCCCAGCAAGAGCGCGCGTTCTTAGCCGGCGTGGAAGCCCAATACGATTCCGAGGCTGCTTACTCCAATATGAAAGAGGAGCTGACCAAACAAGGAGTTATCTTCGTTACGTCTGCGGAAGGCCTCAAAGAGCACGAGGAGATTTTTCGTCCATGGTTTGGAAAAGTCATCCCGACCGGTGATAACAAATTCTCAGCTCTCAACAGCGCGGTGTTCTCCGGTGGTTCGTTCATTTATATCCCGAAGGGCGTGAAGCTCAAACAACCACTGCAAGCCTACTTCCGCATCAACTCGGAATCCTTCGGTCAATTTGAGCGCACGCTCATCATCGCCGATGAAGGCTCAGAAGTGATGTACATGGAAGGTTGCACCGCACCGAAATTTGAAACCGCGACACTTCACTCCGCTGTTGTCGAATTGGTTGCTTTAAAAGGAGCGAAAATTCAATACGTCACGGTTCAGAACTGGTCATCCAATGTTTTCAATCTCGTGACCAAGCGTGGCCTCGCCATGGAAGACGCAGAGGTTCGTTGGATCGATTGCAACATCGGTTCACGCCTCACGATGAAATATCCAGGAGTGATCATGAAAGGCGAACGCGCAAGGGGTGAAGTCATTTCCATCGCGCTTGCGAACACCGGCCAACACCAAGATACAGGTGCGAAAATGATTCACGCGGCAAACAACACCACATCTAACGTCGTATCGAAATCGATCTCAGTTGGCCAAGGTCGATCGACGTATCGTGGCCAAGTCCACATCCCAAAACATCTCAAAGGATGCAAAAATAACACGGAGTGCGATGCGTTGTTGATCAATAGTAATTCTCGCACCGACACCTACCCGGCGATCACGGTGAAAGGTAACCGCCACGCAACTCAGCACGAAGCTTCGGTCTCTCAAGTGTCCGAGGAAATGTTGTTCTACATGCAACAGCGTGGACTCGACCAAGGCCAGGCGATGTCGCTGGCCGTTAACGGGTTCATCAACGACCTCGTCCGTGAGTTCCCGATGGAATATTCGGTTGAATTGAAACGCCTCATCGATCTCGAGATGGAAGGCAGTGTTGGGTAAATACTGAAAATCTGAAACGCTGAAAATATTCTCCATGACTTCCGTTCTACCCGCTTGGCTTCAAGCCCGCCAGCAAGCTGCTCAAAAACGCTACGAATCCATCCCTACGCCGAAACGTGGTGATGAACAATGGCGCTTCGCCAACATCAAGCAGCTCAATTTCGAAAACCTCTCCGGCAAAGCTTTGCCTGCCGATCCAGCGAATTTGATTTCGCGATCCATTGGACTCGAGAGCCCTACGGCGAAATATGTTTTTCTAAATGATGATCTCATTTCTGCTGAAAGCTCTCTTACAGATTCTATCATCTGCCTGCCGTTAGTGGAGGCGTTAGAAAAACATTCCGATCTCGTTGAAAAGCACTTCATGATGCAGGAGACTCGTCTCGGCTCCGCAAAATACGCAGCTCTTCACGAAGCATCTGTTAAGAACGGTTTGTTTGTGCTTGTGCCTGAAAATCAAATCGTCGAAGGCACGATCGAAGTGCATCATTGGATTTCAGGAGGAGTGACCATTTTTCCTCACACGCTGGTCGTGACCGAAAATTCATCACAGGTTCGCGTCGTGGATATTTTCCATTCCGTGGATAGTGAAACCGCAGGTCTGGTGATTGCTTTCAATGATCTCTCTGCAGGTCAAAACTCCAGCCTTGATTACGTGGCGATCCAAAATCTCAACGAGGTTAGCCGTATCATTTCAATCAACGAAACTTCAACCGCTCGCGACGCGCGGGCTAAAGGTTTTGTTCTCAATACAGGTGCGGCATGGGCACGCAACGAATCGTTATCACGTCTTGAAGGTCCTGGAGCTCATTCCGATATGCTCAGCGTTTCGATCCCAGACCGTGAGCAAGAATACGATCAGCGCACGTTCCAGCATCATATTTCAGAAGGCGCTTACTCGGATTTGCTATATAAAAATACTCTCTACGGTCATTCCAAAACGGTTTTCTCCGGGTTGATTTCTGTAGATGAAAAAGCACACCACACGGATGCCTACCAAACCTGTCGCAATCTTTTGATGACCGATGACTGTGAAGCAAACTCCATGCCCGGACTCGAAATCAATGCTGACCAAGTCAAGTGCTCACACGGCTCCACGTCTTCTCAGATTTCTGATGAAGAAATTTTTTATCTGCAAGCACGTGGCATTGATCCAGTGCGCGCTCGCCAGCTCATCGCACGGGGCTTCTCTGTAGAAGTTGTCGAGCGCTTGAAAGATAAATCCATCGAGGCGCTTGTATTGAGTTACATCGACGAGAAATTCAATGGTATCGCCAAAGATTGATTGCGATCCATTGTGATTGCTTGCGAAACAAATAAATCGAACTAACCTAATCTATGCTCATGCGAATTTTGATCCCCAGTATTGTTTTAACCGCCTCAGCTTTTGCGATGGATATTTCTAAAATTTCGTTCAAGACGGCAGAAGGTAAGGAAACCAGCCTTTCAGCCTATTCAGGGAAAGTGGTGTTGCTGGTAAATGTCGCTTCAAAGTGCGGCTACACCAATCAATACAGCGGACTTCAAAAACTCTATGAAGATAAAAAAGGCAAAGGTTTAGTTATCATTGGGTTTCCTTGTAACAATTTCGGCGGACAAGAGCCCGGAACGATCGAAGAGATTCAAGAGTTTTGCTCCACGAAGTTTAACGTAACATTCCCGATCATGGATAAAATCGATGTGAAGGGTAAAGATCAACATCCGCTTTACACAGCCCTGACGGGTGAAGGCGGCGCGTTTCCTGGAGATGTGAAATGGAATTTTGGAAAAATCTTGATCGGTAAAGATGGTAAGCCCCTAGCTCGCTTTGAATCTGGCACTAAACCTGATAGCAAAGAGTTGGCTGATGCCATCACCGCAGCGCTGGGAGGATAACTACCCATTGAGTCTAATAGGACAAATGGTAGCGTATATTACTTATGAAAAATTACCTCATTTTTAATAGAGCTCTTCTTTTTGGTTTCTGTGCCATCACGACCCTTTGCGCATCTTCTTGTATACCGCTCGCCGCAGGCGCTACAGCTGGTTACATTGCTCACGATGAAGGCTATCGTGTTAGTAATCCAATACACAAAACGCATTAAAACCTCAAACCCACCAGCCTCCTTATTTATTTCATGAGAAAATCAGCTCTTAAATTCTTTTTGGTAGGTTTCACCGTCGTGACAGCGATGAACTCCTGTGTGCCGCTAGCCATTGGCGCAGCAGGAGTCGCGGCAGGTTACATCGCACGCGATGAGGGAGTTGGAGTGGCAGAGCCCGCCGGTTCCGACGGCTTCAGTGCCCCAGCGGGTTATTGATTTCTTCACCTAGATAAGATTCTTTGCATCCATGCCTTAGACCGTTTACCAAAAGTCCTTACCGAAACGGGATTGGATCAGGTTTTGGATTTGTGCCGCTCTGCGGAAAGGATTTCACAATACCGGCCTGGGGATTCCGATTCCGGCGTTGCTCTTCGGTTGCGGATATGGTGCTTGGTGAGTCGTGCAGGAACAGCGGTTACCAGAGGCTTGTCATCCGCCGCATTGCCGGCTTAAGATCTTCCCAGAGCACAAATAGACCTCAAGAGTCCCAAACAAACTTTATCCTACAAGGGCTCAATAGCAAAAAAAAATAAGGGGCTGTACTAGCTAAGCGACAAAAAACCGCATAACTAGACAAGTCAATGTATCAAAGAAAAAGCCGTCTTCCAGACCGAAAGCAAAGCGAGTTAATCAAACTTTTTGTCGCAGGAGCAACAGCTCGTGCAGCGGCCGAGATCACCGAAGTTAATAAACATACAGCAGCTACATTTTTCATGAGACTTCGTCAGCTAATTACAACCAAAATCCCAAGCTACGAACTCTCAGAAGAAGTTGAAGCTGATGAGAGTTATTTTGGAGGCGTGCGTAAAGGTAAGCGCGGTCGTGGTGCAGCTGGGAAAGTAGCTGTTTTCGGCCTACTTAAAAGGGAAGGAAAGGTTTACACAGCCATTATTTCAGGTGCCAAAACAGAGACGCTGTTGCCTATTATCAGAGAAAAAGTGGAGCCCGATAGCCTGGTCTACACCGATAACGTTCGTTCCTATAATGCACTTGATGTTAGTGAATTTCATCACCTTCGAATCAACCACTCAGAACTGTTTGCCGATCAGAAAAATCACATCAATGGAATCGAGAATTTTTGGAACCAAGCAAAGCGTCATTTACGAAGATTTAATGGTATCAAAAAAGAGAACTTTCACTGGTTTTTGAAGGAGTGTGAATGGCGCTTCAATGGAGGT
>JBILMI010000058.1:0-12365 GCA_044375585.1 Luteolibacter sp. | reverse complement strand
GAGTTCTCCTATCATCGTGCCTACTGAGCGAAGTTTGGCTTTGATTCGTCCATAGTGCTCTGCTGATTCGCTTGTGAAAGGTAATATCTCCAGCGGTGAGAGAAATCGAATGAGTGCGCCGCGGTTGAGGTCGATTTGACTGCTTTTGAAGACTCCGAAATAAAGTTCTGCAACGGTGATTGACATGAACCGGACGATGGTTCATGATGTAAATGCACATCTTGGTATCGAGGAGGATTTTCATCGGATGATTCTAGAGGCCATCACGCTCCTGTTGTGTGCCCTGTTCCCGATCTGTCATGTAATCGGGTGAGAAATCCGCCGCTGCATCGAAAAATGAGGACCAATTATCTTGAATTGGGCTAAGCACAACCGAATCTCCAATTTTCTGAATGGAAACGGCGGTTCCCTCAAACCGGAACTGTTTTGGCAGTCTTACTGCCTGGCTCTGGCCGTTCTTAAAAAGCTTTGCTAGCATGTAGATAATAGATACTTATTAATATATATTTTCAAGGGTGATTTACATCCATGGGTTGGGATTTAGAAACGATCTGTCCGAAGTTCGTCACTATCAGATTCTGGGCGCAAGTCGTTTGATTTTATATAAGCTTGACCCAACACCATCGCACTGCGAGAGGTGATATAGAACTTGAGTTGGCCGTCTGGGTGGATGGGGTAATCGACATTTGGATCGATTCGAGCATGTCCACCGTAGGCTTTTGCATCGGAATCGAGAAGGAGGTGGTGAGTATTCTTATTGTGAGGGATCACACCGTAACCAAAAATAGATTTATCGGGAGAGAGGTTGATGATGAAAATTAAATTGACACGCTCGGCGATGATGATTTTGTTGGAATGATCCATGTGGAGGAGGGTAGCAGGAGGCGCTTGGAGTAGGTTGTGTTTTTTCGCCAATGCCACGAGATCGCGATCCCATTCGGCGAGCCAAGTGTATTTGAGGGTTGGATTATCCAGTAGCGACCATTGGCGGCGACAGTAATGGTAAGACCATGCATTGCCTTCGCGTGGAAAATCGAGCCATTCGGGATGTCCAAATTCATTCCCCATGAAATTCAGCCAGCCCTCACCGCCGAAGGCGAGGGTCATGAGACGAATGATTTTATGGAGGGCGATGCCACGATCGACAATAGGACTGCTATCCCCTTGAGCCATGTGCCAATACATTTCCTGATCCATCAGGCGAAACGCGATGGTTTTATCGCCGACGAGCGCTTGGTCGTGCGATTCCGCGTAGGCAATGGTGGCTTCTCCGTGGCGGCGATTGTTGAGGACTCCCCAAAGTTCATTCATATCCCAATCTTCGTCGCGTTGGTCTTTTAGTAGCTTGATCCAATGATCGGGAATTCCCATAGCCAGGCGATGGGTGAAGCCGATACCGCCTTCAGAGTTAGGACGGCATAAGCCAGGCATTCCAGACATGTCCTCAGCGACAACAATCGCGCCAGGTTTGATTTCCGAGATGAGTTGGTTGGCGAGTTTGAGGTAAAGGATGGCTTCTTCGTCTGCGTCATCGCCAAAATAGTCATCGTAGGATCCGAAGGCACGGTTGCCGTGGGAATGGTAAAGCATGGAGGTGATGCCGTCGAAGCGGAAGCCATCGAAGCGAAATTCTTCAAGCCAGTAGCGAACATTTGAGAGCAGAAACTGGCGGACTTCAGTTTTCCCGTAATCGAAGCATTTCGAGTCCCATTGCGGATGCTCGCCTTTTCCACCGGAGTGGAAATATTGATGACCTGAGCCATCGAGGTTGTTGAGTCCCTCGGAAATGTTTTTGACTGCGTGAGAGTGTACAATATCGAGCAACACCGCGATGCCCATCCCGTGTGCGGTATCAATGAGATACTTTAGGTCCTCAGGCGTTCCAAAACGCGAACAAGGTGCGAAAAACGATGAGACGTGATAACCAAACGAGCCGTAATAAGGATGCTCCTGAACGGCCATCAGCTGGATCGTGTTGTAGCCTGCTTTCTGGACGCGTGGTAAAATCTCCTCTGCAAATTCAAGATAAGTATGAAGCCGCGGCTCCTCTCCAGACATGCCGACGTGGGTTTCGTAAATGAACGGCGAGTTGATTTGCTTGGGATCGAACGTGTGCTTCCAAACATAAGGCTGCGGAGGTGACCAAATCTGCGCTGAGAAATCATGATTGGTCGGATTCTGGATAGCTCGGGTGATCGTGGCGGGTAAACGATCGAGTTGGGAATCATCTGCCCCATGAATGTGCAGCTTGATTTGATCCCCATGTTTCAAAGCTTCCGCAGGAATATTCAGCTCCCAGATACCATTGGCGGATTTTTCCAAGCGATGAGAATCTCGGTTCCATTGATTAAACTCACCAATCAAAGAAACCGCTTTCGCTCCCGGTAACCATTCGCGGACGGTCCAGTATTTCTGTAGCGGATCAAAATGAATGCCAAAAAAGCCATGTGCGTTGCTGTAAGCGGCGAGCGAGTTATATCGCTGCTGGATTTCCTCCAGTGCTTTTTCGAAGCGAGCGGTGCGACGCAGGATCGCATCGGTCTGAGGTTCAAGCCACGGATCGTCTTGGACGATTTTTGGGGTATCTGGCATTGCAAGGAAGCTGTCACTTTAGCCATGCATCGAAAAGCGAAATGTATCAGAAATACAAGCTCATGAGGAAACTTTGAGCTTGGTTCGTTTTCTCTGATCTTTAACTTTCATATATGTCTTCGCTGATCATGGATCTTGTCATCATTGTGCTGTATTTCGCGATCATCATTGCGATTGGCGTGTATTTCAGCCGCAGGAACAAAGACGTTTCGGAATATGCGCTAGGAGGACGATCCATTCCTTGGTGGGCGGTGCTTGCCTCGATTCTGGCTGCGGAAATTAGCGCAGGCACTTTTTTCGGTGCTCCTGGCGAAGGGTTTCGCCTCCAGAATTACACGTATGCGCAGTTGATGATCGGCTATCTTTTGGCACGACTCGTTGTGAGCGGGGTATTCATCCCTGCCTTTTACAAACATAATGTGGTTAGCATTTACGAGTTTTTGGAGCTGCGGTTTGGGCCTAAGACACGACGCATCGCGAGCGCGATATTTTTGGTCACGCGTTCACTCGCAAGCGGATCGAGGCTTTGGGTTCCGACACTTTTGATGATTGTGATTTGGAACCAACTCAACCCGAACGATCCGCTTTCAAATTGGGAGCAGTTCTGGTTTACAGGAGCCGCATTGGTAGCGATATCCATCCTAACCGCAGCTTACACGGCGGTGGGTGGGATCAAGGCGGTGATTTGGACAGATGTGTTGCAGATTGCAGTGCTATTCGGTGCTCTGGGCTTTTCCGTTTGGTATTTATTGGGTCACATTCCCAATGGTTGGGCGGGGGCAAAATCTTTTCTCACTGGGCCACACGATCTGAAACTTTGGGAATGGAAAGGCGATGCGCCCTCGACCACGACCTGGGGTGCGATTAAGAGCGTTCTGGAGAGTGAATTCACGGTTTGGGCTGCGTTATTTGGCTCATTGTTCGTCACACTTGCGACCCACGGAACCGATCAAGATATGGTTCAGCGGATGCTGACTGCAAAAAACAAACAGCAAAGTGCAGTTGCCACAATCCTTTCCGGTTTGGCGGATATACCCGTGACTTTTGCGGTGCTTACGATCGGCATCCTGTTGTCGGTTTACTACGGCCATGTCGTAAATGACCCGTCTCTCCCAATGGCTGGCGGCAAGCCCGATAACACTCGGATTTTTCCATACTTCGTGATCGATGTGATGCCGGGAGGTCTCCGCGGGCTTGTGGTAGCCGGAGTGCTAGCGACTACCATGGGATCGCTGGGAACTGCTATGAACTCACTGGCGACAAGTTACTCCAGAGACTTCCATTTTCGATGGTTCAACACACCAGAAGATGATCACGCGCGTGTTCGCATTATCAAGTGGAGCACGGTTGGCTTTGCTCTCGTTCTTATTTTCGTTGGTCTCGCGACGGCATTTGTGAAGGCGCACAATCCATCGCTTAGCATCATCGGAATTATTCTCGGAAGCTTTGGATATACCTACGGATCATTACTTGGAATTTTCATGGTCGCGCTATTTACGAAAAATCGTGGTAGTGAAACAGGTAACCTAATCGCTATGATTACAGGCATCGTTTTCGTCGCGTTTCTGAGTAACTTACCAAACGATATTTGGAAAATGTTTGGCGGTGGTATGCTTTATCAGAACCCGGCATGGCTACCCATCATTGAGTTCCCGTGGCGCATCATGGCTGGTACTTTGGTGACCGTCGCGGTGGCGTTGTGCTTCAGTAGTAAACATGAAATGAATGCCGATTCGATTTCGTTAAAATGAATAAAAAGTTTTGTGACAGCTTCGTCAGATCATTTTCTATGTAAATTAAGGATTTGCGGCGAAATTTTCTGATAGATGGATGGGTTATTTCGTAAAAGCTAATCAAAATACGAGTCAAGTTTTTAAAATTTCATACCGTGGAACGCTTGTGGAATACGGGGAATAAGTGACATCGGTTAGATGGTATTCTAAAATATTTTCTCCTGAGAAATCCATGTTCATTGTCCGTCTCCACCGTTGTGTTGGAGCAGCCCATTGAGGGCGCTGAAAAATGCAGCGACTGACAGCTATGAATAGAAATTCCTCAGAAAACAAAATGCCGGAACCTTTAACGGAGGAGATTGATTACATCGAAAATGTTTCGAGTGATGATGGAGCAGGGGAGTGGCAGCGTATTTCGAACTTCTTGAGAAAGTCGATTGGGATTGATGCATTTCAACGTTGGTTTGGAGCGGCGACTTGGCAGAGCACTTCGAGTGGTGAGGGGATCGTCACAGTTCCGGGTGAGATTCATCAGGTCTGGATTGAGACCAATTATTTTCCTGAGTTGATGTTGGCAGCGGGTGAGGTTTACGAGGGAATGCATCATGTAAAAATCATGGTGGCGGAGAGCTCTGTGGATGGTTCAGTTGAGAATTTATTATTGGATAAATCACTTCCTGAAATCAGGGTGGAGTTACCTGGAGATATGCTAGAGAAACGTGCGAAAGCTGCGGGCTTAAATCCGGACTATGCGTTCAATAAGTTTGTGGTCGGTAGTAACAGCCAGTTTGCACATGCGGCTTGTGAAGCTGTGGCGACGAAGACCTGTGTTGGTTACAATCCGCTTTTCATCCACGGTGGATCTGGTTTGGGAAAAACCCACTTGATGCACGCGATTGGGCAGGAAATTTTGCGTCGCCGCCCAGACGCTCGAGTCATTTATCTAACCTGTGAACGTTTCACCAATGAGTTCATCGAAGCGATCCGCAAGGGCGATATCGAGAAGTTCCGCCGGCGCTATCGGAGTTCTGATGTGCTTCTGATTGATGATGTGCAGTTTTTGGCGGGCAAGGAGCGGTCTCAGGAAGAGTTTTTCCATACGTTTAACACCTTGCTCGATGGGCGCAATCAAGTGGTTCTGACCAGTGATCGTCCGGCATGCGAGATCAAGAGTATCGAGCCACGTTTGATTTCTCGTTTCGAATGCGGGCTAGCTGTCGAATTGCAGCCACCCCAACTCGAGACCCGCATGGCGATCTTGAAAAAGAAGTCATTGGAATGGAAAGTTTCCGTGGACGAAAACGTGCTCAATTTCCTCGCAGAGAAAATCCGTTCGAACGTACGTCGTTTAGAGGGAGCTTTGGTCAGGGTTGCGACATTCGCGTCCTTGGCTGGCGAAAGTATCTCCGTGGAAAAAGTGGAATATCTGCTACGCGATTTCATCCAAGAAGAAGCGAGCCGTCAGGTGAGTATCGACGGGATTCAGCGGGCGGTTGCGGAGATTTTTGATGTTCGTATGGCAGACATGATTTCACGCCGCAGGCCGGCAAGCATTGCTTTCCCACGCCAAGTAGCGATGTATCTGAGCCGTTCCTTGACCCACAGTTCACTGATGGAAATCGGTGAGTCATTTGGCGGCCGGGATCATGGAACCGTGATTCACGCATGCAAAAAAGTGGCGAGTGAGCTAAGTAAGCAACCAGGCTTGAAGGAGCGGATCGAACGGATTGAGAGCCAGCTGAAACGCTAGGCTACTTTTCTAATGTATCCTTGCTTTCACGCACGGGCTCTGCAATCTTTATGCAATTAAAGTTGCTTTGACTCAATGAAGCAATGAACCCCTAAATATTATGAGTGCAAATCCTTTTTCAAATTCAGGTAATTCCGCAGTTGCAACCGCCGCAAATGATCTCCGTTCAGCAGCGAGTGATTTTGCTAAAACCACTGGTGAACAAGCGACTCATGTGAAAGATCGCGCTCTAGACACCGCAAATGCATTGAAAGCATCTGCCGTTCATAAAGCCGAGGAATTCAAAACAGTCGCTACAGAAAAAGTTTCACACGCGAAAGATGTGGCACAGCTGCAATGGGATGAAACTCGCGTAAGAGCGAAGGAAATTCATGTGACTGCTGAGGATTATATTCGTCAGAACCCAACCAAAGCGGTGCTAGGTGCGCTTGGAGTGGGCTTTTTGGTCGGACTTATCTTGCGTCGTTAAGTTTTCTTTAGCCTCATCTAATCTGGTCGAGACTAAGCTTTTTTCTGATGCTTTGGTCATTCTAGATGAATGAGTTGATTCTTTTTCCACCTATTTGAATAATGAGTCACGATTCTTCAGGAATGGCTAGCCCTAGGTTAGAGAGATCTCCTGCTGCAGATGCAAGCCGTCTTCCGGAAAATTGGAAAGAGGCGATTCCTAGTTTGATCGCCTCGCGGTTAGGAATTTTCCGTATCGAAGCGCAGGACGCTCTCGGAGTGACTGTCAGAAAGCTGATCATCGTGGGAGTGTTAGCTTTCTGTTTGATTGCGTCATGGGGGCTTTTGACGGCGGGCTTGATTGGCCTGATTTCCGTGCATTTCAATTGTGCATGGTATTTCGCAGCCTTTTCACTTGGTGGAATATACCTGCTCATCGCACTCGTGATGCTATTGATTTTTAAAGGATCGAAAAAAATCGAATCGTTTCCAGTGACCCGTAAAGAATTTGAAAAAGACCGCGAATGGCTAAACCAACTCAAAAATCGCTCGAGCTCGCAGAACTGATTCAGCGCAGTGAGGTCGCCCGAATTCAGATTGGGCAGGCGCATCATAAGCTCAAACAGAAATTGGATATTCCCTTACGGATCAGAGATTCCCTGAAATCCAGTCCATTGAAGTGGCTGGGCGGATCTTTGGGTGTCGGATTTATGGTTAGCTTCTTATTCAGATCGAAGCGTCGCCAGCCCAAGTATGCGGTCGAAAAGAAACATGGAGGATGGTTTAGCCGATTGCTGCTGATATCCTTCTCTTTAGCTAAACCCGCCCTTGAAATATATGCCACCAAGTTTCTTAAAGACTACTTACAGAATCAGCTCAAAGGTGGATCAAGCAGCTCCTCTGGTAACGGTGAGCGTAACCCATATTGACACAATATTTCAATTCTGGTTTACCATACCCAGCAAGATTCATCGGTGAAAAATTAATGGATTCACCCATAGTTCAACACGAACCTTTTTATTTTCTAAACTTCAATTTTATTTAATGTCGGAATACAAAGTCCTAGATCACGTCGATGAGTATTTGAAGCTCGGGCGAGAATATAATTGCTCGGATGTACACCTAGCTACGGCCTATCCACCGGCGTGGCGGCGCTTCGGAGCTTTGGTGCCCATTTGGCCGGATCATCCACACTTGCTGCCCGAAGAGACCGAGAGCTTAGTGCGTTCTTTCTTGGGAAAAAATGAGTGGGATCGCTTGGAAGAGCGTGGTGATATTGATTTTGCATATGAAGGATCGGACGGCCGATATCGTGCCTCGGTTGTTAAACAACGCTTGGGTTACGATATGGTGTTCCGCGTTATCAATACGCAGATGCGAACGATGGAAGAAATCGGATTGCCGATCGAACACATTATTCCACTGACGCGTTACCAAAACGGTCTAATTTTGATTACCGGTTCTGTGGGTTCAGGTAAGTCGACGACGCTCGCTTCCATCATCGATTTCATCAACATGGATCGAGAAGATCACATCCTTACCTTGGAAGATCCCATCGAGTATGTTTTTGAATCGAAGGGCTGCCACGTAAACCAACGCGAAGTGCATAAACATACAGAATCATTCGCAAGAGCATTGAGAGGCGCACTGCGTGAGGATCCCGATGTAATCATGGTTGGAGAAATGCGAGATTTGGAGACGATACAGCTCGCTCTCACCGCTGCGGAAACAGGGCACTTGGTATTAGGAACGCTGCACACAGGAAATGCCCCGCGGACATTGGACCGGGTGCTGGATGTTTTCCCTATCGATCAACGTGATCAGATCCGTATCATGGTTTCTGAATCGCTACGTGGTGTTCTCTCACAGCAACTCGTTCCAACGATTGATGGCCAGGCGAGGGTTATAGCAACAGAGTTACTCGTTAATACTCCCGCTGTTGCGAACTGTATCCGTGAGGGAAAAACCTTCATGTTACCGGGTATCATGCAAACGGGTAAACACGTCGGTATGATCACCATGGATGAATCCCTGAGGAATTTGTATATCAAAGGAATTATTAGCGCGGAAGATCTACTCTTCCGCTCTGAGGATAAAGCTCAGATGAAAATATTCCTGAAATCGTGATGCTTTCTTCACTCTAATATTTTAATAAAAAATTTCGACATGGCCAAAATTGATGCCTACTTCAAAAAACTGATCGCGAGCAAGGGCTCTGATTTGCACCTTTCCGAGGGTCAGCCACCTAAGCTAAGGGTGCACGGTGCAGTGGTTGCGATCGAAGGGGAGGAAATCCTTGAAGGAGAATCGTTCAAAGAATTATTGGCGGAAATTTGTGATCCCAAAGCGTTCGAGCGCTATTTAAAAAATGGTGATCTCGATTTTGCTTACGAGATGGATGAGGATTCGCGGTTTCGTTGTAACTACCTTCAGCAACAATACGGCCTCGCGGCGGTGTTTCGTTTGATTCCTACCGAAATCATGTCGCTGGAAGCACTAGGCGTCCCTGAAATTGTTAAAGAATTCGGGCATATGCGCTCGGGTCTGGTTTTGGTTACCGGGCCAACGGGATCAGGAAAATCAACGACGCTTGCTGCGCTATTAGATTATATCAATACGAATTTTTCGCGGCACATCATCACGGTTGAAGAGCCGATTGAGTTTGTGCACAGAAATAAAAATTCGATTCTGACCCAACGCGAAGTGCCGATCCAAACTCCATCGTTCGCGGATGGTCTGCGGGCCGCGTTGCGCGAGGATGCGGATATTGTTTTGGTCGGCGAGATGCGAGATCTGGAAACCATTTCTCTCGCCCTTACGGCAGCGGAGACTGGGCTTCTCGTTTTCGGAACGCTCCATACTAACAACGCTCGTAAAACCGTTGACCGTATCATCGACGTTTTCCCTGCTAACCAGCAGGCACAAGTTCGAACGATGCTTGCTGCTTCATTGCGTGGAGTCGTCGCGCAGCTTTTGTGTAAGCGGGTGGATAAGCCCGGTCGGGTTGCGGTGCATGAAATCATGTTTGCGACTCCAGCCGTCTCAGCGATTATCCGAGAGGGCGCAACTCAAAAGCTCTATGACGTTATCACGGGCGGTAAGAACGAAGGCATGCAGTTCATGGATGAGTCGATCTGGTCGAAACTCCGCGAGGGGATGATTTCACCCGAGGAAGCCTATATGAAAGCGATTGATAAGACCCGCTTTAAGAAATATTTGCCGACTAATGCCTCGCACCTTGGTGATGCATCTGGGGATAATCCAATGACACACTGATTAGAATAGTGATGTAAAATTCTTTCCCTAAACTTCTTTGCGCTCAGCGAAGAAGGGAACTCGTAACCATCATTGAGGTTGCGTATTTTTTTTGGAAGAGGGACTATGAATCGATGAAGGTTGAAAAGGTAAAATATGTGTTGTGGGCGGCGGACTGGGAGCGCTGTCTTGAATTTTACAAATCCTTGTTTGGTGGAGAAATCAGCTTTGCGATGGATGTATGGAGCGAGATCGTTGTCGCGGGTGCGACGATCGGAGTACATGGAGGCGGGGAAGGAAAGCGGACGTGGACTGGGCTTTCTTTTCAGGTAGATGATCTAAGGGAGGCGATCGTGCGGCTTAGAGAGTGCGGAGGGAATTTGACATGCGAGCCAACTGATACTTTAGATGACCCACTTCACCTTGCCATGTGCATGGATACCGAGGGTAATGAGTTTATGATGACGATGAAGAGGCGGTGAGATTCAGCTCCATTCTCCTCGATCCGCTCTCTCTGTGATAATTCAAGAATTACTCTTATCGCCTACGGTAGCAAAATATGAAAACCGATCCACACGCGATGAGAATAAATCCATTGGGTTCGGGAATAGAAGTCCATGCGAGAGCAAATGTTTCAGTATTGTTCAAGCCTGTAGTATCGTAAATCTTATCTGTGAAGAGGACACGAATGCCGTATTGGCCGGATGACAGGGTGGATATGCGGAGAAATTCAGTGTTGTTGTAGGTGGTTTGAGATGAACCAACCCTTTCAATAAAGTTCTTATTAGAATCGAGTTTCCAGACTTCAAGGTCAAGATTGGTAAAGGCGATGTCTTCTCCGAGATTGATATCATCAAAGCCACGCACCGCGAACCAGTTGAGTGCTACTGTGATGGACGCTTGGGCGTTGAACGTACGATTGATCACAAATTCAACGGCTTTTCCCAGATCCACCGTAGCAAGTAACCATCCATTCATGCCGACTGTGCTGCCACTAATGCCGCCATTGCTACCGCGCGTTTGACCGAAATAGACATCGGCCGCTCCGAGTAAATTGAGGGCACCTGCGCCGGTCGTTGTATCAAGGGCTTGGGTGGTTATATTGGATGTATTTTGTCCATTATTCCATCCCACAGTGGCATCCGAGCCAGCCATGATCACCGACTTGATGGTGCGCGTGTCAAAGGTATCGGGATTTGTTACGGGAGTTCCACCAAGAATACCGCGAGCGGCATCTTTGAGTATGGCGATGCCACCTGCGACGATCGGGGCTGAGTAGCTTGTGCCACTTATTGCGGTAAAATAGAGATCGGTGGGCGGCGGTTCTTGTGCGATAAGGTTACTACCGGGAGCAAGATTGGGTTGTACGGCACCAATCGACCCGCTGTTGCCTAGGTAGGCAGCCAGATAAAGATTTTCTCCTGGCGCTGCGATATCAACGGCAACGCGTGCGTTTATGGTCGTTTGACCGGATACAGGGTTGTAAAAGTCGGTAAGACCTCTCGACGAGAAATCAGATGGTTCGTCAAAATTATTCCCGCCTATTGAGCCTACAGAAATGTTGTTAAAGCCGTTTGCGGGTGAAGAAACTTCTGCGACGCCGCCATTGCCAGCAGAGATCACGTGAGCGACGCTTGAATTCTGGAATGCAAGGCCATCCATGCTCAGAGACTCTAAAGAATTTGCCGCGCCATTGCCGCCCCAACTGCTATTGATGACGTCGAGCTTACCGACATTTGTTCCACGGAAAAATTCTTTATAGCCAGCTATAATGGATTCTGTGGAGATATCGAAGGAGCCCAGACTGTTGACATCAGATGAAAATGATGTCGCGATTCCTCCAGATACCAAACGCGCTTCTGGCGCCATGCCTAAGCCTGCGTAGGTGTAGGCGCCGCCATTGTCAGGAATGTAGCCGCTTCCTGCTAGAACGTGAGCAACGGTCGTTGCATGGTAATCGATTTCGTTGATGGCAGCCGCTGTCGGATTGATCCACGTGTTGAAGGCTGGGGGTGAATTAGGGGGGCGTATGAAGACCTCGTGGCCGAACCATGCTTGACCAGCTTCAAGGATGCCGATGGATGAGGTTCCGCCTCGAAAGCCAGCATTGAAATAATCATTCCATCCAGTGACTGCATTGACGAAGTCATAGCCAGTGACCTGATTGGATTCGTTGAATTCAAGGCGTATGATCTCCGATTCTTGCTGCGCCTGAGAGAGAGAAATATTTAGAAATAGGCATAGTCCAAAGAACATGCCTTTCAGAAAGCTGGAATTAGGTATAACCATCTGACTTCGAACTCAGGAAATTGCTTTATAAAACGACCAAAGCAAGAATTTTTTGGGGGCTGTACTAGCTAAGCGACAAAAAACCGCATAACTAGACAAGTCAATGTATCAAAGAAAAAGCCGTCTTCCAGCCCGAAAGCAAAGCGAGTTAATCAAACTTTTTGTCGTAGGCGCAACAGCTCGTGCAGCGGCCGAGATCACCGAAGTTAATAAACATACAGCAGCTACATTTTTCATGAGACTTCGTCAGCTAATTACAACCAAACTCCCAAGCTACGAACTCTCAGGAGAAGTTGAAG
>JBILMI010000213.1:0-3264 GCA_044375585.1 Luteolibacter sp. | reverse complement strand
CACGATTGCTTTCCTGATGTTTTCCGTGAAGCCACTGACCGTGGCGAAGGGAATGATTGCGGATCAATTCTGATGAAACGTAAACGTCGAGTTTCGCCTGCTCGTAATTGGTCTCAGCCAAGCGGATAAATCCGTAGCCTTTTGGGGTCATTTCAAGAATGCCGTTCACGTCCAAAATTGGGCCGGTGAGAACGGTGGGTGAGCGATCTTCTAAAGGTGGGCGCTCATTCCAATCTCTGCGATTTTGGTTGGGATTTCCATTTCCGCTGGGATTGCCATTTCCGTCATGATTCCGGTTTTGGTTTTGGTTGGGATTTCCGTTTTCGCCGAAGGGTTCACGGCGACGCTTGCGTTTGTCGCGGCGTTTTTTGGAGCGTGAATCGCGAGCTTGATTTGGATCGTAGCCTCCACCTTCGCCATCGCGGGGTGCGTGATGAACGGCAGTTTGGGTTGGTCCACCACCAGGAACGCGGCCGATTCTGTGGGTGTCGCGAGACTCGTTTGGTTGGCTTGATTGGCTTGGAGGAGAATAAGGTGCAGGTGCTGCTAGAGGAGCAGGCGGTGCGGAGAGAGCTGGGGCTGCAAGTGGTTTGGGAGCAGCAAGGGGTGCAAGCGGTTTGGCTTCGATTTTTGGAGCCGGAGTTGGAGCCGAAACTTTGACTACTTCAGTCGCATCAAGTTTCGATTTCGCGACAACTTTTTTCGCAGCTTTTTTTGCAGCTTTTTTTGCCGGAACTTTTTTCACAGCTGATTTTTTAGTAGCTTTTTTTGCGGCTTTTTTAGCTGGCTTGGCTGGTGCGGGATCTGAGTGATCGTCGGTGCTATTCTTGCTCATTCGATAAATAGTTGGAGAAGAGAATTGGAGTGGGTTTTAGTGACCACAGGAGAAAATTGGGTTGGGAAGGGCTCACCGGTGATATGGAAAACACGGGGAGTGCTTTGAAATAATAGGTTTCAGCAGGGTTGTTTTCCATTCAAGCGACTGATCCGTGTGGATGGGTCAAGACATGGGAACGAGTGCTTAAGTGACAGCCATGGATAGGATCCCGAGGCGGTCGACCATCGTGTCAACAAAGTGAGATTGCGTGTGCGGGTGTGTTTTGGCAATCTTAAAAATGAGCGGTATTTACATGTTATTTACAACATCTTCCCCCGCCGGAGGCTTTGGACTGCTGCCCCGACATGTCGGGGCAGCAGTCCAAAGCCTGCGGCGCTTACAACTTCTCTTTCGCCGGAGCCGATCCTACCTTTATTGATCAGAACCTCTGCCACACAGGTTTGTTAGAATAAACCCAGTTGTAGTAGTCTTGGCGTTTGAGGAGGGCGGCGGCTTTTGAGTCGATACAGAAAGTTGCATTGGGATGCATTTGCAGGATAGAAGCTGGATGAGTCGCTTGGATGGGACCCTCGACGGCATCGGCGATGGCTTGGGCTTTGTTTTCTCCGAAGGCGAGAAGGATATTTTGACGGGCATCCATAATCGTTCCAATACCCATGGTGATGCAGTGGATAGGTACTTCGTCGAGGTTGTTGAAGAAACGCGCGTTATCCTTGCGGGTTTGTTCGGTAAGGGTCTTGATGCGGGTGCGGGAGGCAAGTGATGAAGTTGGCTCGTTGAAACCGATATGGCCATCGGTGCCGATACCTAAGACTTGGATATCGATTCCGCCTTTCTCGACGATCAGTGCTTCGTATTCCGCGCAGAATTTCGGTATGTCTGCCGCATTTCCATCTGGGATGTAAACGTTGGCAGGATTGATGTTGATGTGTTTGAAAAGATTTTCCCACATGAAAGTGTGGTAGGTCTGGGAGTGATCGCGCGGCAGACCAATGTATTCGTCGAGGTTGAAAGTGACGACTTGGCTCCAGTCGAGATTTAGTTCGATGAGGCGCTTGTAGAGTGGCAGGGGAGTGCTGCCTGTGGCAAGGCCGAGCACTGCATTTGGCTTTTTATTCAATAATTTTGCAATGATCGATGCCGCAATATTAGCTGCATCTTGAGAGTTTTCCTGAATGATGATTTCCATAAAATTTATCCGAGTTGCTGAGTGATCTTGTTTCTAACATCGTTTTCAAAACGCTCGATAAATGAGCAGATAAAATCGGCGATGTCAGTTGTGGGATCGGCGATTAGCGGAGTGAGATCGATTCCGAAAATAATCTGCGTCGCGGCGTCGGTGGAATGTGAATCGAAGAATGTGGCATTCGCGGCGCGTCGGCCAGCGATGGCGAGATCGTAGCGTTTTCCACCGGCGATTTGAGAATCGAACACGCCGTTGATCGCAGCAGCGAGGTTGTCGCGACCGCTGACATCCATAATGATTTTTTCATCGTCGGGTAACCAATCGAGATTTCTCCATACCTCGCAGCCGATGACTTGGCTAGGACGTTGGTCTTGCGGAAGTTCACGCATCGCTTGGATGGCGGCGACGGTCACACCGATGTGGGTGTCGTGTTTGTCAGCAAGATTGTGAGTGTAAACGACCTCGGGTTGGGTTGCGCTGAGAATGGCTAACAGATCTTCTTTGAGCGAAGTATCAGCTGGAGATTTGATCTTGCGGCTAGGATGATCGAGCTGAAACATCGCTCCGTAATTTCCGATGATGGCCGCGACGTTTTGTTCTTTACGGCGGATGGAAATCATTTCCGCATCGCTGCAAGCAACGTAAGGGCCCACCCGCGAGCTACCGGCTCCATCGGAACAAGTCACTCCACCGAACCAGAGATCGTTGCTGGAGAAACATTTTAGAATGCCATGAAACGCCATGAACTCGAGATCGTCTTGATGGGCGCCGATCCCGAGATGGGTGATGCGCTCAAAAGCCTCCGATGTGGGTGCTTGGTCTGGGATGAAAATTTTCGCTGTGGATTGGTGCAGCCGCATGAGTTTATTTTTTCAGTTTTGGAAGGCTGGCAGCAGCAACTGCTTGGCCGACCCGACGCGTTTTTTCATCGGGCACGTGCATTTGAATCCGATCTGCTGATTTCGGGAAGTCTTGTTTCATGACCTCCGCTGCTTTCCTCAAAACGATGTCGCCGCCCTCGCCAGTGGTGACACGGCCAAGGATGAGCATGTGATCGTAATCGTAGAAATCGAGATAATGCGGGATCGTGTAGCCGAGATAGACGCCGATGGTCTCGTAAATTTTCGCAGCACGTTCGTCGCCGGCGAGCATGAGTTTCTGAACTTCCACGAGGCGTTCAGGTAAATCCATTTTTGCTGGAAGTTTGATTTTTGCGGCGGGCAGGAGTTTGTTGACCGCT
>JBILMI010000057.1:0-12598 GCA_044375585.1 Luteolibacter sp. | reverse complement strand
ACGATCTTCGATCAAATCGGCGTCGCGCCGCGTTTCATTGGCACGGGTGAAGAACCGGAGGCTTTCTCTATTTTTGAAAAAGAGCGTTTTGTGGCGGAGGTGCTTTAGATGGTCTCGGGCATTCTTTCTACAGAGAGGGAGGAGAAGATGGAGAAGAGGAGCGAATTTAGATCTTAGAACTAATCCATTTTTTATTTTTTCTCCCCGTCCTCCTATTCCTCCTCCCTCTCTGTCGGGAAAAAGCCAGAAGTCTCATTGTCCGCTTGAAACAAGATTGCAGTAAGCTCTGAGTTAAAGCAAGTTTGCACGGCTCATGGATTACAAAGAAGCGATAGATTGGTTGTTTGGAACCCAGCAGTTTGGGATCAAGCTGGGCTTGGAAGGTCCGCGAAATTTACTCAAAGAGTTCCTTGCGTTTCCGAAACACGGCGTGCAGGTCGCGCATGTGGCGGGGACGAATGGCAAGGGCAGCGTGTGCGCGATCATGGATCGCTGTGCTAGGTCTTGCGGGAAACGCACAGCGCTTTTCACTTCGCCGCACTTGATCGATTACCGCGAAAGAATGCGGGTTTCTGGTGAAATGATTTCTGAGGAAAGATGCGCGGAGTTACTCACCGATGCGCGTGAACTTTGTGCACGACTCGAAGTGCATCCGACCTTTTTTGAAATCACTCTGGCGGTCGCGATGCGTTGGTTTCGCGAGATGGAATGCGAGTTGATTATTTTGGAAACGGGCATGGGCGGACGCTTGGATGCGACAACGGCCGTGCCTGCCGATGTTTGCGTCATCACTCCGATTGGGTTGGATCACACTCAATGGCTAGGCGACACATTGGCATTAGTCGCTGCCGAAAAAGCGGGGATCTTTCTTGAAGGCATACCGGCATTTTCTTCACCGCAGGAAGACGAAGCGCGACTCGCCCTCGAAAAGGTAGCGAACCAAAAACGCACTCCCTTAGTTTTCATCGATCAAGCACTCGAAGGATATGGAATCGCGCTGCCTGGAAAACATCAGAAATGGAATGCCGCGCTTGCCTTGGCCGCGCTGCATGCTCTTGGACTGCCATTGAGTTATGAATCGGTCGCCGAAGGACTAACGAAAGTTCAATGGCCGGGACGTTTCGAGCGTATCGTGAGCGGAGATCTGGAAATGATCTTGGACGGCGCACATAATCCTCATGCAGCAAAAGTTCTCCGTGAGACTTGGATCGATGAAATTGGAGCAGGGCAAGGAACACTCATTTTCGGCGCGGTGGAATCCAAAGATATTTCAGGTATCCTCAACGAACTAAGCGGTCTCACCCAACGAATCATTTTCTGTAAGGTCGGCACGGCCCGCGGACTACCCACTTCCGATTTAATAAAAAGCCTAACGGCAGATGAACAGCTCACTGCTGAATGCTACGAAACATTTACCGAAGCCCTCGCCGCCGCAAAACATTATAATCAACGCATCCTCATTGCCGGCTCCTTATTCCTCGTCGGCGAAGCACGCGCTGCATTGTTAGATAAAACGTTCCTAGCAAGCGTTCAGTGAATTTTATTAAATTCTCCGCTCTCCGCGCTTCACATTCTACGTCTTAAAATCACGAGTCTGGAACGCCAGCCAGCCAATGGTAAAGAGGCTGAAATTTAAACCCACCAAGAATACAAAGCTCTCAATGATTTTCGGCCATGAGATGTATTGCTCCATCAAAAACACCCATGCGCTCATACGCCAAGTGATGAAATAACTCTCGTAAGGCCTGAAGAAAGGGAAGCTCTGCAAAATCATATCCACGAAAAGAATGGTCAGCGTGATGATCGTCGCCGCTGCAGGTTTGATCTTGAAACAGGAAAACATGAACGCGATGGATGACAGTGTGATCATGCTGATTCCAATTCCCGCCGCGGATAAGGCAAGCCGCGCCGCGCCCTCAGACCAATCTGAATAGGCGGCAAAAACCTTCATTTTAGGCTCCATCACAAACAATCCACCTTCCCATCCAACGGCTGTAACTGCCATCGCGTAACCACTGATGCCGACGAAAAATACAAAACTAAACGTGTAGAGACTTACCGCCGTGTATTTCACGAGTAATAACCGCAAACGGCTAATCGGACGCGCAAATACCATGCGCAAATTTCCATCTTCATTTTCTTTTGCAACGATGTCCCCCGCAACCAAAGCAAAATAGATCGAACCCAGTAAGAACATGCTCAACAGCATGATCGTGAAGGTGATGGTCAGCGAACTGTAATAAGTGCTGAACTCAAGACCATTTCTCTCTACAATCCCACGCATGTGCCGTTGGCTGGTTTCCAATTTGTAAACCGTCAGAATCAGAGCCTCCAGCGCAAGGAACGCGCCGTAGCCCATCCAAGTACGTGGCCGCGCAAATAATTTGCGGAGCTCACAGCGGAGTTGTTGAAGAAAAATCATATCAGTTAGGGCTACCTCGGCCGTCGAGTATTTCCATATACACATCTTCGAGTGAACGCCGGACTTTTGCGAACTCACGAACCCGAACTCCAGCTTTCACTAAATCTTCCACCACTTGCGCGGGATCAACTGATGCCGGCAAAGCAATACGCCCAGCCTGAAGTAAACTACCGCCGAAGCGCTCAATCACTGGCTCAGCCGCAGACCACGTTTCTAAATCGACCTGATACGTCGGGATTTCATCGGAGAGGTTGCGGACAGAACCTTCGAACACGCGTTGCCCCTCGCACAGAATCGCCACCCGATCACACATCAGCTCAACTTCTGAAAGCAGGTGTGAATTAAAAAGCACGGTCATGCCTTTGCGCTCGCGCAGCTCCAAGATGAAATCACGAAACCATTTGATACCTTCAGGATCAAGCCCATCGGTTGGCTCATCTAACAAAAGCAGTTCCGGCTCAGGTAACAACGACTGGGCCAACGCCAAACGCTGCCGCATTCCGTGGCTGTAGGTGCGGACTTTTGATCCGATCCGCTGTTCCAAGCCCACACGCCTGACCACTTCGTGAGCCGCCTTTTCATCAAAACCTCCCGAATAACTCATCAGGATTTTCAGATTTTGCCAGCCAGTCATGTAATCGTAAAACGCCGGCGCCTCAAAGATCGCCCCGACTTTACGAAGCGCTTTGCTGCGCTGTTCTTGAACGGAAATTCCATCGATCAGCACCTCACCATGGTCCGGCGCAACCATACCGAGAATGATTCCTAGAGTCGTGCTTTTCCCTGCTCCATTATGTCCCAGTAATCCGTAGATCTCCCCACGCTCAAGCCTGAAACCCACGTCTTTCAAGGCAGGTTTACCGCCGAAGCTTTTATTCAGATCTATTGCTTCTAACATGATTCAGATTTTACTCACTGGATACAAATCGAACTTTGTCCGAACTACTAGAATCAGCGTACAGGAAATTGGTTTTTTCATTATGCCAAGCCTCTTTATCACTTACCAAAGGAATCGCCTCAGGGCGGTTATCGTTTCCAAAAAATGAAAGATCTGTGATGTTTCGGCCATTTTGTGTGATATTCCAGTTGTAGCTGCTGCCGGATTTCTTGAACTCCGTAGGATCGGATGGACAATGAAATACCTCTTCGCTATCGATATATCCCGCTAGAACTGTCTCGAGCACAGGCTCTTCAGAAGTCTTACTGGACCGACCCAATGCAAGCACAGGCAAGACGTCACCGTTGTCTCCCAAATACATCTGCAGACCCACGCCGATCTGACGCAGATTACTTAAGCATTTGGCCTGCCTGCTTTTTTCTCGAATAGAAAGACTCACTGGCACAGCTATCGCACTCAGCACCGCGATGATGACAACCGTGGTGAGTATCTCAATTAGAGTGAACCCGCTTTTTACTGTGGTTCTCATCGTTGCCCGAATTCGTTTCCTCTTAATCCCTGCATCACCTCATTCATCGCTTCCATCAAGGGTGCGAGATCCAATTTCGTATCCGCACTCGCTTCGTTGAAAAAAGCACGCATGCCTTCTTGGCTGATTTTTGTGAGCAATTGATCATCCATCTCTTGCGCCCTTGCCATTTCCTCTTCAGTCCGGCCCTGCTGAATTTCCTCCAATCCTTGCTGAACGAATTGCTTTCTCTGCTCCGCAGGCATCTGATCTAACGCCTCCATGAAGCGACCCATGGTTTCCACAATCGTTAGATCGATGAACATGTTCTTCTCCCGCAAATTCAGCTTACGGAAAAAATCTTCAGTCGCGCGATTTTCTCGATTTTTTTCACGCTCTTTGAAATCCAAACGATTCACCATGCCGGCAATCCGGCGCATGTCTTTCTCACGCTTTTCGGCTACAGCTCCCGACTCGGATGATTCTGACCAGTCATCAAATCTCAACGAGCTAATCTCTTCATTCAACCGCTGGGCAGTTATCTTTTTTGAAGCCGCCACTGAGCGCACCGTGAAGACAACGATCCATACCGCTGCTAATGCAGTCAATGCCTTGATGATCGTTACCGTTTTTGAATTCACGTCGCGAAGCTAACCCATGTTCGCTTCTGCGCAAGGGCGTCTCATAAAGAAATCTAGGACCCTTAAATACGCGTTAAACGCCATCGGATTTTGTGTGATCTATTGATTTCATTGGGTCACTGTGGCCTGACTCAAAAAATCGGACAGTGGCAAATTAGAGTTTTTGTGGATATCAGGCTACGTTGGTTCCGTACTTCTCACGGATGGCTGCCATGACCGCTTCAATCTCGTGGACGGACGGTTGTATGCCTGGCAGTTTTTTTGGGATAGCGCAGCGTATGAAGTAAAAGTGCAGGATCGATCAGCGTCCTGATCGAGTGTGAGTAAGCCGGATTGCACGGCGGACATGAGGCGCCAGCGGCTTACATCAGACTGTTGAGCCGCTTAAAATATCAGGCAATATTTGGATAAATGAATGGTTTTCGGGAATATTTGGGTGATAAAGCTATTTATGCTTGAATTATGGAGCAATATAACGATATTTAGTCACGCTTTCCGAAAGAGTTCGGATTATATCCCTATTTCGCCTGAAAAATTATGCAAACCGACCAATTAGCATCCATGATCAGTTGGCATCGCCGACGAGCGGGGCTGAGTCAGGTTGATCTTGCCCGCCATGCTGGGGTGAGCCGCTACGTGGTGCAGGATTTGGAGGCAGGGGCAGGCCGGACTACTTGGGCGCGGATACTGCCAGTCCTACGGGCCTTGAATATCCAACTTCTACCGCAGGGACCGCTGGTAAATCAATGGCTCGCCGAGACGAAGGAGGCTGGATCATGAATTCCCAACGCAAAGCCATCATCCGCCAGCACGCCATCCCGGCAGGTCATCTGGCAGAATTGGCTGCCGGTGGCTGGCGCTTCACCTACACCACGGGCTACGATGGCCCATCGGTGTCGCTAGCTCTGCCGGTGCGGGAGGAGCCTTGGATTTTTGCAGATTTTCCGCCGTTTCTGGAAGGCTTGCTACCGGAGGGGCCGCAGTTGGAGTCGATTCTGCGAAAGCACAAGATCGACCGCGGCGATTGTTTCAGTCAGTTGATGATTGTGGGGCAAGATGTCGTCGGATCACTCACGGTAGAGGAATGGCTGGCGGAGGAAGGAGGCGCGGAATGAAGATCTGCCCGATCACACTAGAGCCAGCGGAAGGTGACGGGCTTTATTCCCGAGTGGGCTTGCGATCTGTGCATCCGCGTTTGGAAAATCTGCTGCCAATGTATCTGACCCAGGAAGAACAACTCCGGGAAGCGCGGTTGCGTGCGGACAAGATGTCGATCCAAGGTGTGCAGCCCAAGCTTTCTGCGGTGCTCAAACCGAAGGAAGGCCGCTTCGAGATCGTGGATCGTGGGGGAAAATTCATTCTCAAGCCCAACCCACCGCCCTTCGAAGAAGTGCCAGCCAACGAGGCATTGACCATGACACTTGCGGAGATCGCCGGGCTCGAAGTGCCGCCTCATGGTCTGGTGGCTGCCAGCGACGGATCATGGGTGTATTTCGTCCGGCGCTTCGATAGGGCTGATAGAAACCAACGGCTGCACCAGGAGGACTTCGCGCAGCTCACTGGAGCCGTGCGAGATACCAAATACAACAGCTCGCTGGAGCAGATCGCCAAAGTGGTGGAAACTCACTGCACCTTTCCAGCCATCGAGAAAGCCAAGCTCGCGCGCCTGCTGCTGTTCTGTTTTCTAACCGGCAACGAAGACATGCACCTGAAGAATTTCTCGCTGGTGGTCCGGAAGGGCGTCGTTGGCCTATCGCCCGCCTACGATCTGCTGAACACCACGCTGGTCTTGGGCAATGCATCCGAGGAAAGCGCACTGCCACTGCAGGGCAAAAAGCGCAAACTCACCCGCAGCGACTGGGTGGATTACCTCTGCCGCGAACGGCTAGGGCTGCCCACTGCGATCCTCAATCCAATCTTGCACACTCTGGATGCCTCCCGGGATGCGTGGGGGCGTAAAATCGAAAACTCCTGCCTCTCCGCTCCTGCCAAGGCCGGCTACTTGGAAATACTGAACGACCGCCGCTCGCGGTTGTTCGGTTGATGTGAAATAGACAGAGATTCAAAACTCCTCGGTGAGCAAAAAAACTTCAGACGATTGATGCTCCCTCGAAAGGCAGAATTCCATCCTGTGGAATCGAAGTGTGGAGAGGGAGGGATTGACTCCGCGACGCTCCATCCCTGCAATTTGCGCTTCGCGGGAAGAGTGGATATTCGCGAACGCGAATCCGGCAGTCAAACCCTGTTGCCGTAGGCAAGGGGTTCTCGACCCACGCCTTGAAACGCCAACACCCCAACCCCGATGAACGGGGCTGGGGTGTTGGCGGAGAGGGAGGGATTCGAACCCTCGGTGAGTATTACCCCACGTCCGATTTCGAATCGGGTGCCATAGACCACTCGACCACCTCTCCTTGCAGGGGGGCGAAAATTGCGGGATGTCGCCAGATTTGTAAAGCAATCTTACGTTACAGCTAGGGCATCTACATTAGAAATTTTTCAACCGCAGATGGACAGGATGGACGCAGATTGAAGAAAAGATGATGGTTTCATATCATCTTAAACTGGCAGATTCCCTTGAAATTTTCTCTCAAAACTAAAAACTCTTTATCTTTATCTGCGTCCATCCCGTTTATCTGCGGTTCATTACATCTTCTCTCGACGCAGCAGATCCAAATATAGATCTCCTGCGTTACAACTCTTCGAGCAGTTGCTTATGAATCCCGCCGAAGCCGCCGTTTGAAAGCACGGCAACGACGTCGCCTGGTTTCGCCTTAGCTTTCACTGCAGCGATGATGGCCGCGTTGTCGGCGAGATAATAACTCACCCCACCCAGCGCGACGATGTCGGCGGAGAGCTTGACGGGATCGAGTCGATCATTCTCAGGAATTTTATGCAGATCCGGGATCGCAGCAACGACGGCAAAGTCTGCCAACGCGAGGGCTTCCGCAAGAGGAGTTTGAAACACGGCACGGCGAGTGGTGTTAGATCGCGGCTCAAACAAAACCCACAATCTTGAACTTGGATATTTCTGACGGATGCTTTGCACGGCGAGACGGATCGCTGTGGGATGGTGGGCAAAATCATCGATCACTTTGATTCCATTTTTTTCGCCTTTGAGCTCTTGTCTGCGGGCTACTCCCTCGAAGCTAAGTAAACCGTCATGCACTTCTTCCATGGTTAATCCCGCGAATCTGGCGGCTGCAACTGCCATCGCAGCGTTGCGCACATTGAACTCACCCGTCATCGGCACGGAGTAGGATTCTTTGCCTAGGAAAAACGAACTACTAGATTCATCGTAACCCACTTCTGTGATCTGTAACGCATTGTGTTCACCGAAACCAACCGTAGTCACTGGGCATGGAGCATTTGCGCTTACATCCAGACAGTTTTGTTCATCGCCGTTCACAAACGCCATACCGTTGCGTGGCACGATGTTGAGAAGACGTTTGAAGGTGAGTTTGATTTCATCGATCGATGCGTAGATGTCAGCGTGATCGAACTCGATATTATTCACGATCACACATTCCGGAAGGTAATGGAGAAACTTGGAACGTTTATCAAAAAATGCGGTGTCGTATTCATCGCCTTCTAAGACATTGATTTCCGTATCGGGAAACTGCGCGCCGCAGCCAAGATTTTTCGGAAGCCCCCCGATCATGAACCCAGGTTCTTTGCCGGCACTCATGAAAAGCCATGCAAGCATTGAAGAAGTCGTGGTTTTCCCATGCGTGCCACTGACTACAAAATTCCGTTTTCCGCGTAGAAAATGTTCCTTCATCACTTCTGGTAGCGAATGATAAAGCAGCTTGCGATCAAGCGCTGCTTCAGCCTCTGGATTGCCTCGCGAGATTGCATTTCCAATCACCACCACATCCGCACCAACTGGGATATTTTCTTCACGATAGCCTTCGGAAATCTCAATTCCCTCGCCTCGCAAGAAATCTGACATTGGCGGATACACATTCGTATCGCTGCCGGTCACAACGAAGCCGCGGCGTTTCATCGCAGTGGCCACGGCGCCCATCGCGGTTCCGCAAATCCCTGTGAAATGAAAATGTTTTTTTTCTAACATAATCTAAAATGTTGGAGCTGCGATGGTTGCGTTATCCCGCTCTTCGATGCGCTTGCGCAGGATCCGGTCCGCCATCTCGGTGACCATTTCTTTCATCAGTAACCACAAATGCGAACCTTCGCGATAGTCGGCTGGTGCAATGTGTTTGACACGTCCCGCATGCGTGCAGAGATCGAAACATTTGCGAAACGATTTCCCACTCAAGTCATCTGGATTGTAAACAGCGATCCCGTGTCCACCATTTCGATTCACCACGGTGAAACACGGTACATCTGTCGGGCCGTCGCCCACGTAAACCATATTTTCGAATGGGATCGGTCGCTGATCCGCCGGCATATGATCGTTCACATCTTGATCGTAACGCAGCATGCCTTTGTTGATTCGGAATAAAAATTGAGTCTTTGTCGTGTGTGAAATGACGCGTTTCGGGAAACTGATCCGGCCCTCCGCGTCCTCGCTGAACTCGCAACCAAACATTTCTTTGACATACGGTTTCAGGCGAGATCCATCCAATAACGCCTTTAATCCAGAGGAAATGATGTAATGCTCCACCTTGATTCCGGCCATTTCATGCTCCGGTCTCAACGCCGCTTTTGGTAATGCTTCAAACAATTCCGGCAATCCTGGAAAAAAGGTCAGTCCAGCCCCCAACTCGGTCAACATCGCATTGGTAACCCGATCCATCCCCAAATAATCCAGCAAACACTTCATGTAGGCCAACTCCCCATCCCATTTCTGCTCACTCACCAAACAATTGCATTTCTTCCAAAATTGCGCGGGATCGATCCCGAATTTCGGAAAAAGCACATCATCCTGCATGTATTTTGAGCTCAGCGTCTGATCATAGTCGTAAACCAATGCGATCGTGTTTTGTGTAGCAGCCATCTTGTAAATACAGGCAACCAAGCCCAACTCCCACCGACAAGGCGTAAATTTTTTAAAAAAGTTCCCACTGCCGCATTGACAACCGCATTCATCCTCCTAAAGTCCCGCCCCCGCGCCTTCAAAAGCGCTAACCATTCACTAAAGAATCTGCCATGAGCTTTCGCACTTACCAGCCCACCAAACGTACCCGTAAACAACAACACGGTTTCCGCGCCCGCATGGCCACCAAGGCTGGACGTGATTGCATCAAACGCCGTCGTCAAAAAGGCCGTAAACGCTTGATTCCTAAAGGCGCAGAGCTTCACTTCAAGCGTCATATCACGCAGCACGGTAGATAATTTGGATCGCGGGTGGCCACCTGCCCCGATTCGCCGGGGGATCCTCCCGCATTGCCACCTCTCCGGAACACCACTCCCATGCGTTTCCCGAGAAAGCAAACCATCAATCAAAGCGAGGATTTTCTCCGCATCAGAAAAACCGGCCAAGCGAAAGCAGGCCGGTTTGTCATTGTCAGCACACTGGCTGACTCCACCCTGCCCGCTATTCGCGCCGCTTTCGTGACCAGCAAACGTGCTGCAAAAAAGGCTCATGATCGCAATCGCCTCCGCCGCCGTCTGCGCGCTTGCCTTCAATCTCATGCCGAAAAGTTCGCCGATCCCAAACGCTACCTTGTCACCATCGCTCGCCCGGGGGCTGCGGAAGCTAGTTTCGCCGACTTAGAAGCCGACTGGCTCACCCAATGCACCCGCCTGAAACTTTTCCCCTGAATGCAATCTTCGGCTTCTTGACCATTGACCATAGCCCCTTCACCACCTAAGCAGCGCGTGGTCTCTCACCTCTTTCCAATCTCCAACTGATTTCAACTCCATGTACGACCGTAAAACTTGGGTAGTCCTCGCCATCTGCGGGGCTCTTATCGCCCTCAATATCTATTTCTCGGCTCAAAACAAACCTGCGCCCGTTCCAGTAAGCGCGATCCCCGAGGTTGCCATCTCAGAACAAGACGAGCCAACTGGTCTCACTGTTGAAACTCCGCAACCAAACGCCTCTGAAGAATTCATCATTCTTGAAAACGATGAAATTGCTTTCACCCTCACCAACATCGGCGCCGGCATCAAATATGCCGAAATGAAGAAGCACCGAAACGTAACGGATCAAACCACCAACGTTCGCATCAACAACAAAGGCAGCGGTCCGATCTGCGGCTTGGTCGATTCCAACCAAATCCTCGATACCACCCCCTTTACCTACAAGGCCGAGTTATCCACTCCCGGCAAAACTGCCGTCTACATCGCCAAACTCTCGACCGGCCTGATCTTCAAAAAGACCTACTCCCTAGAAACTTCCAACATCCCCGGGCAGTCCTATTTCATCAATCTCTCGATGGTCATCGAGAACACCACCCAAGCTAACTTCGACCTCTCCGAATACTCGCTTTCCCTTGGGACCGCCACACCGCTTTACGAAAAAGAGAACCCAACTCACACCGGATTTTTCTGGTATGAAAACGACGAAATGCACTTCACCGCCGCCACTGAATTCAAAGGCGGTTGGTTCTCCTCGGAGAAATCAATCATCAGAAGTGAAAGTGAAAAAACCATCGCTTATGCAGGCCTCACTGACCAGTTTTTCACCACGGTTATTCGCCCAAAAAAACCTGAGGCAACCCAAGTTTGGGGCAAGCCACAGAAAATCCGACTCAATCCCGACGGTCAATCCCTCGCCGCAGTCCGCGCTGCAATCAGCCTTCCTGAATCCTCCCTATCACCCGCGACCAGCACGGTTCACGATTACAAAATCTTCACTGGACCGAAGGCAAATACCATGTTCCGCAAGTTGGATAACTCTGCCGCTGCCGGAAAAGGCTGGGGCGATGTCATGCAATACGGCTGGTTCTGGTTCGTCTCGCGCCCACTCAACTGGCTACTCAACGCCCTCCATACAGGCATCAACCATTTCTCAACTACCCAGTCATGGGGACTTGCGATCATCTTCCTAACCATCACCGTCCGTCTCTGCATCTGGCCGCTACACGCGAAATCGACTCGCTCGATGAAACGCATGTCCAAACTCCAGCCGAAGATGGCCGAACTGAAGGAAAAATACAAAGACGACCCCACAAAGCTCAACACCGAGATGATGGGGCTCTACCGCAAATACGGCATCAACCCACTCGGTGGCTGCTTGCCGATGTTGATTCAGATCCCCATCTTCTTCGGCTTCTTCCGCATGCTCGATTACGCCGTAGAGCTCCGCGGCCAACCTTTCCTCTGGGTCGACGACCTTTCCCAGCCCGATACTTTCGCCATACTCGCCGGTATCCCGATCAACATTCTCCCCATCATCATGGCCGCGACCAGCGTGATCCAAATGGCAATGATGCCGAAAACCGGCGATAAAATGCAGCAGCGCATCATGATGTTCATGCCGTTGATGTTCTTCTTTTTCTGCTACAACTATGCCTCTGCCCTCGCGCTCTACTGGACGATCCAGAACATTTTCTCCATCGGTCAAACTTACCTGATGAACAAAATCCCCGAGCCTGAACTCGTCATTCGAAAAGACGGTGGCAAAAAATCATGGGTGCAACGCATGGCCGACAAACAAGCGGAAATGCAGAAACAGCAAAAAGCCCGCGCGAAATCAGGAGGCAGCATGCGTAATGTCACTCCAGAAGCTCCCAAGAAAAAACGCCCACCTCGCACGGGGGGTTGATCATTGCGAATGGTGAAGAGTGAATGGTGAAATTAGAAAGCCGGAGGACTTCTACCCACTATTTCTTCTTTTTCACTCTTCACACTTCACACTTCACTCTTCACTCTTCACCATTCTCACCCCATGCTCACCCTCGCACTCACTGGCGGAATCGCTTCTGGAAAATCCAGCGCTGTTCAACTTTTTCAAGAGTTCGTCCCAGACATCGTTGTCTTCGATTGCGACGCCTCCGTGAAGACTTTGCTCGAAATGCCCAAGATCATCTCCAAGCTGACCGAATCATTCGGTAGCGAGATCGTGGATTCCGAAACCGGGAAAATCATTCGTGAGAAACTACGCCTCGAAGTCTTCGGCAACCCTGAAAAACGCAAGCTTTTGGAAAGCATCCTCCACCCATACGTCCGTGAGGAATGTCTTGCCCTAAAAGAAATATCCGCTAAACAAGGGGTGCGGTGCT
>JBILMI010000056.1:0-12722 GCA_044375585.1 Luteolibacter sp. | reverse complement strand
GTCATTTACGAAGATTTAATGGTATCAAAAAAGAGAACTTTCACTGGTTTTTGAAGGAGTGTGAATGGCGCTTCAATGGAGGTAACCATCAAATGCTCTTGAAGCAGCTTAAATACTGGGTAAAACAAGCTCAGCAATAACCCTTAGCTAGTACAGCCCCAAAAAATTAAATTCCAAGCATTTATTATTACCTTGTCTCGGCTAGTCGATTTTTCCAATAAACATTGTTAGTAACCGAGTTGATCATCTTTGTATTGGTTCGGTTTCAATGCGAAAATCACATGCGAGTATTTGACGAGCTATTTGGCCCAGGCCATGTCTACTGCCCAGCGGTCGCGGGGGCCGCAAGGCGTTGGTTGCCTCTAAATCCAGAGTCGCTAAGCGGGGGGCAGCTGCCGTTTTTTCGCGAAACTCCGTATTTTTGTCATGCCGGAGTGGCAAGTCGAAAGGGGCTTGATCACTTGGCAGAGTCGGGTCATGCCTTGCCATCGCTTTGTTATTCCTATCGTGATGATGTGGAGTTGGTGGCAGGACTGGAGGCGTATGCACGCGATGGATGGAAGATTGTGGCGAATCATTTTCCCTTTCCGGATTCCCTGCCGCACGAAGTATTTTGGACTTCGCCTGAACTGGTTAGCCGGATCAATCACAAGGGGCTGCTTGCGGAATGGGTATCTGCTGAACATCTGCCCCAGCGTGAATTGATTTCAGTCGACTCGTTGGTTGGTTATAAGGGCCCGTTTCCCGTTGTGCTTAAAGTCGCGACCTGGCAGTCCAGTGGTGGTGGCGCTTACGTGATACAGTGTCGTAGCCAGTATGACTTGAAAAAAGCAGTCGCATGCCTCGGCGATGCGGAACAGGTGGTATTGGAGCAGTGGATCGATTTTACGGAGCTCTGGTGCTTGAATTTCGTCATCACCAAGGATGGTGCGTTGAGTTATCTCGGAGGTGCACAGCAGATGATTGCTGATGACCTTATTTTCATTGGAAACCGGTTTTATAGCCATCAACCCTGCAGCACTGAAATGCAGAGAGTTGGCCAAAAGGTCGCTGAACGTATTTGCAAGGCCGGATACTATGGGGTTGTCGGCATGGATATCGGCATTGCGTTATCAGGTGAATTCTTCGTGTTCGATATCAATGGCCGCATGAACGCCTCTACCGCACCGCTTTTGGCACTCTCCCATTTCCCTTGGTTGGGTGAGTATCCAGTTCAGCAAACTGTGCGGTTGCATCACATGAATGACCTTGCCGATTTGATTCGCCTTTCCTCTCTCGCTGTCCATGAGAAGCGCTTTCTTCCACTCTCAACCTTTGATCCATCTGTTGCGGGTCTTGAGGGTATGCCTTTTATTGCCGGATTGATCAATGGGGATAATACCCAGGATATTAACGACTATCTCACTGAAAAACTTGGGCAGTTGCCCTCAACTCGTCCAATGCATGGCTGCCCCAATCGTCATTGATTCCTTTGATGTCAGAAGTTCCTCATCCGCAAGGAATCGGGTGAGTGCGCTTGTCGATGGCCGAGAGTTGTGGTTTGAAAGCGATCTCGAACTGATCTCGTCACCCGAGCCTTTTCTTTCGGCCTTTCTTTTGCCTGCGATGGAGACGGGAAGGGACCTTGTATGTGAATCTCCAGTGGATGCGGTTTGGCTGAAACACATGGAGTCGCTGCAGGATCTGTTTCACAGCTGGTGGCGATACCCCAAGATTCGAATTGAGGCTCCGATTTCGCCGATCGTGCATACGCCTATGGAAAAGACTGCAGTTTTGTTCTCCGGCGGTGTGGATTCTTTTCATACAGTCCTGCGTCATCCGCGCCGAATCGATGCCCTGCTGTTTATCGAGGGCCTGGACATTCCTATCTCCAAGCAGGAATATCGTGCGTTTGCTTGCGGGCACATGCAGCATATCGCCGGTGAGTTGGGCAAGGATTGGTTGCATCTTGCCACTAATTTGCGTGAGCATCCGCTATTTAGGAATTCCCACTATACTCGCACACATGGCGCGGCGCTTGCGGCTGGCGCGCAACTGCTGCGTGGCTACATAGGCCATTTGATTATCAATTCCAGCAGTGTGAGTGACTATGACATACCCTGGGGCACTCACTGGGATAGCGATCCGTTGTGGTCATGTTCGTGGCTTGACATCGAGCATTGGGGACATCACGTCTGGAGAGCACAGAAGTTGGTCGAGATCATGCGAGAGCCGATGGTTCGCCAGCATTTGCGGGTGTGCTATCACGAATTCCGCGTAGGAAAGTTGAATTGTGGTGAGTGCGAAAAATGCGTACGCACCATGCTATCGCTGCACCAGCAAGGCCAATTGGAGAGCTTCCACGCGCTCCAGCCGGTGCATGGACTCACGCGATCAATTGACCGTGTCCGGCGCACAAAGGTTGCAAGTGTTATCGTATATCAAGGCTATGGGCAACAGGAGCAAGACCCGGAAATCCGCCGTGCGATTCATCGGTTGATCCAGCGAAGTCAGGGGTCGCTCAGTTGGATTCGAAGGCTGGTTCACAAGTGCCGTTGGCGGTTCGCTGGTTGATGTTTGGCATTGATTCACCATTCAATTCGAGACAAACCATGAGAATACTTAATGCCCCTGATGAAAGAGCTTGGATTGAGATTCTGCCACCGACATTCAAGCGCGAGGAGGGGAGCGTCCTGGTGACGGTAGACTTGAAATTCATGAATCAACATGAGTTGTTGAGATATGAGTTTCCCGAAACTTATGAGAAATTTCTCTCGAAGACATTTGATCCGTATGTCGTTGCTGTAATTTTTCTGGCAATGGGACATGGGCTGGATATCAAGGTTCGTGGTGCTGTCACTGCGACACTGCTCGAAAACCTGATGGTTTTTCAGCAGATCTGGCACAAATGGGATCCTGAGCGCTACAAGATGATTAACATTCTTCCGGAGAGTGTCGTTGAGTCGATATTGCCCCGTGAAGAGCATGTTGCGATGATGTTTTCTGGAGGTTTGGATTCTTGCTATACTGTCTGGAAGCATACATTAGCAAACAGCACCTATCCCAAGAAGAAGTTACGATCCGCGTTGTTTGTTCTCGGTTTTGATATTCCATCAAAGGATGCCCGTTTCTTTGACAGTTATTATACCAAAGCCAAAGAGATTACCGATAGTGTTCAGATCGACCTCATACCGGTTCATTTCAATTTCAGAAAAATCATCGGTGACTGGAGTCAGTCCCACGGCTCTGCGCTGGCATCTTGTTTGCATCTTTTTAGCGGGCTTTTTTCAAGCGGTCTGATTTCCAGTTCGCATGCATATGATGCGCTACGCTTACCATGGGGCTCGAACCCGCTGACCGATCCTCTTTTGTCGTCAGATTGTTTGCGAATCATCAATGATGGAGGAGAGTGTGCCCGATGGGAGAAAGCGCAGGCGGTTGCAGACTGGCCATTGGCCATGAGCCATCTTCGTGTTTGTTATGATTGCAAGGAGAGGGACCGGAACTGTGGTGTTTGCGACAATTGTCTGCAAACTGCGCTTAGCTTCGCTGCAGCAGGGAAAGTGCCTCCTTCAGTCCTCAACGTCAGCGGTATTGATGATGTGGTTAGGCAATTCTATGTTCATTCACACAATGCTGTTGGGGTTGTTCGTTTGGAGCAGTTGATTGCTTATGCGAGACAACAGGGAAACGATGGTCCATGGCTCGCTGAGCTAGAAGATTGCTGCCGATTTCACAAAAAGCGCTTACGGCTGATAAAGCCGCTCAGCAAACTGATGCTTTGGGGTTATAAGTTCTGGCCGAAGAAAGCCGTTTTTTAGTGATTGATGCATCCAGCTCCTGTTTGCGCATGCTTTATGAAGTCGATCTTGCCTGCTCATTGTCGCCAGACAGTTCTTTTTTGCCTTTCCTCAGATTAGCATTCAGAGTAATAAAACGCATTTAGATAAAGGGAATTCCTAGCGTTCTTAACTATGGCTATAAATATTGATCAGTGGGAAAGTCGTGTGGATATGCGTGCCTATCTTAGACGGCTCGGAGAGGAGGGCGTGATTTATTTCAAGCCCAATCCGGGCAATGCCGGAGACGCGATGATCGCCCATGCGACTTATCAACTATTCAACGAGTTGGGCTTGGATTATCGTTTGATAGGGAGTGGCGACTTTGATCCGAAAGGTAAGATTGTGGTCTATGGAGGAGGCGGTAACCTCATAGAAGGACAGGTAGTAGCTCGATCTTTTTTAGAGGCATGGCATTCTTCGGCAAAAAAATTGGTGATGTTGCCGCATACCGTTCAGGGTCATGCGGACTTGTTGTGCTCCATGGGTAAAAATGTTGATTTGTTTGCACGCGAAAAAATATCTTATGATCACATGATTCAGGTGGTTACCCATGCGAATGTGATGATAGCAGACGATATGGCCTTTGGTCTTGATGTGAGTTCTTTGAAGCAAGCTGATTCAAAGAACTTGTCGTGCTGCTTCTCGATCAAGCGTTGTTTAAGAAAGCGGTTTTTTTGGTTTAGGGAGGCGATACGCCGGTCATGGTTCGGGGTTATGGAGATTGGATGTTTTCGTACCGATTGCGAGAAGACCCAAATAAAGAAACCTTACTGGAATGCGGACCTATCAAAGTTATTCAAGTGCGGCGAACATCAACCAGCCTTGGCGGCGAGTGCTAGTCGGATGATTTTTGAACAATTGGCGCATTATGAAGAGTTAAAAACGAATCGTCTGCATCTGGCGATCGCTGGGGCATTGCTCGGAATGCGTGTGAAGTTTCATGCCAACAGCTACTATAAGTGCCGCGCCGTTTATGACTATTCCATGAGAAATCAGTTTCCAAATGTGGAATGGATAGAATGATGGTTCAGATTCCAGAGTGTGTATCAGGCTGGATGCCGTAGGTGAGTTGCTGAGAGTCTGTTTCCGCAGACGAACACATCAGGTTTTTTTCCGTGCAGTTGAAATTTTTTTTCAAGTATTCATTTTCGGCAAGCTCATTGTGATTGATCTTGAGGACCTCGATCCAATATAAGATGTGCGTTGCAACTACCTCCTACCATATCCATGCTCCGCGCTGCCTCAGCCCCGAGTGAATGAGTTCTAAGAAGCTATCGCTTATGAAGTTTGCCACTTTTCTCATCAATATCGATGATGCACATGAACGAAGGCAGCTGATGGATGATCAACTCGGTCGACTCAATATTCCCTACTCCAAAATCTCTGCCGTTCATGGCGATCTCTTGGAATTTCCAATCGATGGCTTCGATGAAACAGGCTTCAAGATAAATACCGGCAAATGCAGAAATAATCTCGAGGTCGGTTGCTATCTGAGCCACATCACAGCGTTGGAAGTATTCCTCGAGTCCGACAGTGACCATGCGCTGATACTCGAGGACGATGCTCTCTTGCCTGATTGCCTCGTCGCACTACTGGAGAGCGCGGTTGAGCATTCAAGCACATGGGATCTGCTTCGTCTCAGCTCACTACGGGAAGGTAAATTTATCGAACTGGTCCCGCTGGTTGAAAGCTACCACCTGGTGATCAATACCCGTGTACTGAAAAGTACCGCTGCATATTTGATTAGTCGCCATGGCGCCCAACGCTGCCTAGAACGCCTCCAACCCATGAGCTGGCCTTACGATGTGGCCTTGGATCGTGACTGGTCTATCGGGATTCGCACCGCCTGCGTTTTACCATTTCCAGTGGCGATCTCGGAGATGCCGAGCCAGATCCCAAAGTCGAGACGGATTAAATTCCTGCGCGCTACGACATTTCATTTTTACCACTTCATCGATCACTTCCAGCGCATCATTTACCGGCGCAAAATAGCGCGCCAATATCAGAGTAATATGTCAAAATGATTCTTTTGCCAAAATTTTCAATCCATCCGCATATTCCATGCCGCAGAGCAATACTTGAGGGGATTTACCATACACTCAAAAAGCAAATTTTCAGCATTCATTCATTTAACATCGCACCAGATTTTACTGAGGAATATCATCGCCAAGAATCTTGTCGATAGAGGCCACTCGTTCCCATGGGCAACGCTTGCGCTGATATTTTTTCCAGACGATATCACGCAAGGCTCTCCAAACTTCCTCTGAGGGTTGTTCGAGGAATTTCCAATCGGGATCCGTTTTTAAAGTAGTTAGAATCTTCCACTCATTTCCGTGAAAATTTCCTCGATAAAACCGCTTCCCTTCCTCAGTCCGCTCATTCCACTCGTGTGACTCCATGCGTCTAGCAAAACGCTTGTGGGGCTGACATGCAAGCCCGTGAAGCGTAGATTTGGGTTATAGTTTCATCTCAACACAGAAAAACCTTTAAATAGCGGCCCGTCGCTTCGGTAGCAGAGTTCTCATCCCGAAAAACAATAGGGCTCCTAGAAAGGCTGCATCAGGGGATGGATATCCGCCGAAACTTCTGAGATCTATAACAGTTTGCTCAGAATCGGGTGAGAAATATACATCGCCTGCGGCTTTAGACCTTTTGGCATAAGGTCTAAGGATTTTCATCATGATGAATCGTCCTCAGACTTCGGGTGCTCAGAGCACCAAAGAAGAATCTGGGGAGTTCACCGTGTGGATCAAGCTGGGGTAGCTATTTAGTTGGCTCAATCCTTACGAGTCAGCTCAACGAAAACGTCTTCAAGCGTAGATTCTTGCCTGACGAGGGAGCGTAACGGCCATTTGCGGTCGGTGCAGGCTTTGTGAATGCACTGGCGTGTGTCTGTTCCTGAGTCCGACCAGAGGGTGAAATGGATCCATCCATCCTCTAGGATTTCGGAGGTAACTTTTTTCACGTTGTTGATGGCGGCGAGATCTGCGGTTGCGGCTTCGATGGGTGCTTGAATTTCGGTGTTCACGCGGCCTGCGGTGCGCATCTCATTGATCAGGTTTTGCGGGGTGTCCGCAGCCTTGATTTGTCCGTTATCAATGATGATAACGCGATCTGCGATCATTTCGACTTCAGATAGGATATGAGTGGAAATAAGGACTGTATGATTTAGGGCAAGGCGTTTGATCAACTCGCGGATCTGTCGGATTTGGACGGGATCGAGGCCGTTGGTGGGTTCGTCGAGAATGAGGAGTTCGGGATGGTGGACAAGGGCATCTGCCAAGCCGACCCTTTGCCGGTAGCCTTTGGAGAGGGCTTTGATCATTTTTCTGCGCACACTTTCGAGACCGCAAGTATCAATGACATGGGCGACTTGGCGGCGAGCTTCGCTGCCTTTGAGTCCCTTGAGATTAGCTCGGAAAGAGAGGTATTCTCGCACCCGCATATCTTCATAGAGCGGGACGTTTTCTGGCATGTAGCCTATACGTTTGCGGGCTTCGATGGAGTCCCGAAAGATATCAAAACCAGCGATGGTAGCGGTTCCGCTGGACGGAGGTAGGAAGCCAGTTAGCATCCGTAGGGTCGTAGTTTTTCCGGCACCGTTGGGACCAAGGAAGCCGACGATTTCTCCTTTCGATACAGAAAATGAGATATCGCGGACGGCGAGGTGACGTCCGTAGCGTTTTGAGAGGTTGGAGACTTCGATCATGCGATTTGTGGCGGCGGCTATATTTTCAGTTTGCAATGATTGACGCAAGCCTGCGAGACCTTTAACTAATGCCTGCGCGCCGAGGGCAAGCCTGAAAGCTAAACCTAGCACGCAATTATTTTTAAACACATGAACTCAACGGTTTCGGCGCGACTCAATGCGGACTTACTAGACGAAAAATACGCACAATGGTGCGAGAATCCGCAATCTGTGGATCAGACATGGTCTGCTTTTTTCGAGGGATTTGAATTAGGGGTAGCACAACTCAAGAAAAAGGAAGCAGGGGAGACTAGCTCGACCGGCACGACTTCGCTTTCAGCATCCGACATCGAATTTAACGGTAAAGTCGTCAGCTTAGTCTATAACTACCGGACACTTGGTCACACCCAAGCATCGATCAATCCGTTGGATGACACCGCAGAAGTTAACCCGCGACTTTCGATCAGCGAATACAAGTTCACCGAGCAGGAAATGGCACGCGAGGCATCGAATCCATTTTTCCTGAATGGCGCGAAGATGCCACTCACGCAAATGGTGACAGCATTGAAAACGACCTATTCTGGTAAGATTGGTTTCGAGTTCATGCACATCCATAACACGACGGTGCGTCATTGGGTGCGTGAAAAGATCGAGCGTCATGGTTTGAATGGTGCGGAGAAATCAAATGATTTGCAGGTGAAATCACTTCGGTGGTTGTTAGAAGCTGAAACATTTGAAAACTTCCTAGCTAAACGATTCCTTGGCGAAAAGAGATTCTCCATGGAAGGCGGGGAAGGTGCGATGGTTGTGCTCAATGCGCTTTTGGAAAACTGCCCAAATCAAGGAGTGCTGGAAATCGAAATGGGTATGGCCCACCGCGGTCGATTGAATGTGCTCGCGAATTTCGTAAAGAAATCCCTGACGACTTTGCTTTATGAATTCACTCCGGACTATGAGCCGGGCTTGGTCGCCGGTGATGGCGATGTGAAATATCATCTGGGCTATGAGAGCGTTCGTCAGTTTCCGGATGGGAACGTAAGGGTGAGTCTCGCAGCAAACCCCAGCCACCTTGAAGCTGTCAATCCAGTGGTTGAAGGTAAGGCTCGTGCGCGTCAGCGGGTGCTCGGCGATGATGGAGTCTCGACAGATCGCAAACGCGTGTTGCCAATTTTGATTCACGGCGATGCAGCTTTCGCAGGTCAGGGTTCGGTTGCTGAGGTTCTGAATCTCTCGCAGCTTCCGGGTTATCGCACGGGTGGCACGATCCACTTGATTATCAACAACCAGATTGGGTTCACCACGATGCCAGCCGATGCGCGTTCATCCGCCTATGCGACTGATGTGGCGAAAATGATCGAAGCACCGATTCTTCATGTGAACGGCGAAGAGCCTATGGAACTTTATTGGGCTGCACATTTCGCTCTTGAGTTCCGCCAGAAATTTGGCCGAGACATCGTCATCGATATGTATTGCTACCGCCGCCAAGGACATAACGAGGCAGACCAAGCAGCTTTCACTCAGCCATTGGTGGCGAAACAAATCGCAGTGCGCGAGACTTTTGGACAAGTTTACAAACGACAACTCGTCAGCGAGGGTGTCTTGTCTCAAAAAGAGGCCGATGATTTAGAGCAAGTGATCTGGGATAAGCTCGAAGATGGTTATAAAACCATGGTCGAGCTCTCCGAAGCAGGTGATCGAACGGTGTTCAGCGGATCGACCGCGATCATTCAGCCAAGCTATACCCATGCGCCTGTTGCCACGGGGATCAATCGTGACATGCTGCAAGAGATCGGAAGAGTTCTTACAACCGTTCCTGAAAATTTCAGCCTCAATCCAACATTGGAAAAACGTTTCATCCCACGCCGGGTGGAAGCACTTGCGAATGCTGGTCCGATTGACTGGGCGTTTGCTGAGTCACTGGCGTTCGGCTCGCTATTGTTAGAAGGTTCGCCGGTCCGACTTTCGGGACAAGACTGCCGTCGCGGGACGTTCTCGCATCGCCATGCGGTATTTTACGATTACGAAACTCGTGAGCGTTACATTCCGCTACAAAATCTCTCTCCTGACCAAGCGAAGTTCTGTGTTTATAACTCGTTACTCTCAGAGTTCGCAGTGTTGGGGTTCGACTACGGATATTCACTTTCCTACCCAAGTATGTTGCTGATGTGGGAAGCTCAGTTCGGAGATTTCTCCAACGGCGCGCAGGTGATTATCGATCAGTTCATTTCATCTGCAGAATCTAAATGGCAGACACCGAGTGATTTAGTGATGTTGCTTCCACACGGTTACGAGGGCATGGGTCCAGAGCACTCGAGTGCACGTCTTGAGCGTTTCCTTCAGCTCTGTGCAGAGGAAAACCTTATCGTTGGTAACTTTACGACACCTGCTCAGTATTTCCACGCATTGCGTCGTCAGAAACGCCGTGATTTCCGTAAGCCTCTGGTGTTGATGACTCCAAAAAGTCTACTTAGCAGACCGGAGGCTGTCTCAAGCGAAGAAGATTTCCTTGAAGGCACATGTTTCCAAGAAATTCTTCCGGACAACATGGTCTTTGAAAATCCAGATCAAGTGAAACGCGTCATTCTCTGCTCTGGAAAAGTTTACTACGATCTCGTCGCTTATCGGAATGATCACACGATTTCTGACACGGCGATCATTCGTATTGAGCAGCTATATCCATTCCACGGTGAAATGCTCAAAGCAATCATCGCGCAGTTCGCAAGTGTTGAGAGCTTCATTTGGTGCCAAGAGGAACCCAAAAACATGGGAGCATGGACCTATATTGCCCCACAACTGGAAGCCACACTCGGTGTCTGGCCTGCATACGTGGGCCGTAAACCTGGTTCGAGTCCTGCTGCTGGTTCTAAAGCCATGCACTATCGTGAACTAAAAGCGTTTCTCGCAAAAGCCTTCGAAATCTAATTTTTTATTCAAACCAACTCTATCATGGCCATCGATATTAAAGTGCCGGCCGCCGGCGAATCCATCACCTCCGCGAACATCGCGAAATGGTATAAGAACAACGGCGACTTCGTCAAAAAAGGCGAGGCTCTCGTGAGCTTAGAAACTGATAAAGTTTCCAATGAGCTTGAAGCTGAGGCCGACGGAATCTTGACGATTTCGGTAGGTGAAGGCGAAGAAGTTTCGATCGGAACTGTGATTGGACAACTTGCTCCTGCAGCCGAAGGCTCTGCTCCTGTTGTTGAGGCTCCATCCATTGCCGCTGCTACACCAGAACCAAGCGGTCAATCTGTAGAGATCGTCGTGCCAGCTGCTGGTGAGTCAATCACCTCAGCCAACGTGGCTGCTTGGCGCAAAAAGGATGGAGACTACTGTGAAAAAGGCGAAATTCTCGTTACCTTGGAAACTGATAAAGTATCCAACGAGCTCGAAGCACCTATTTCTGGGACGTTGAAAATTCTTGTTCCTGAAGGGGAGGAAGTTTCGATTGGAAAAGTCATCGGAATGATCGCTTCGGGTAAAGGCTCAGCCGTAGCTCCGGCGCCAAAATCCGCGCCAGTTGCAGCACTCGTAGCAACTGCAACACCCGCTCCACAACCTGTCAGCGAGCTGTCTCGTCCAAAACCTGACCTCTCAGTTCTTATTGCGACACGAGCCGAAGTAAAAACCGTTGCAGCATCAGAGGATGGACGAACCACACGCCGTAAGATGTCGATGCTGCGTCGCAAGATCGCAACGCATTTGGTCAACGCTCAACAAACTGCAGCAATACTAACCACTTTCAACGAGGTCGATATGACCTCAGTGATGGAACTTCGTAAAAGCGTCCAAGATGATTTCCTTAAAAAACACGGAGTGAAACTTGGCTTTATGTCATTCTTCGTCAAAGCCGTTGCTCAAGCCCTTAAAGACGTGCCATCCATCAATGGTCGTATCGAAGGGAATGACGTCATTGAAAATCATTTCTACGATATCGGTGTGGCCATTGGCACGGAGAAAGGTCTGATTGTTCCAGTGTTGCGCGATTGTGATGCGAAATCATTCGCACAAATCGAACAGGATATTTTGGATTACGCAGCAAAAGGCAAATCCGGTAAACTGGCTATCGAAGATCTTCAAGGCGGCGTGTTTACTATCTCCAACGGTGGTGTTTACGGTTCCTTGCTCAGCACGCCCATTCTCAACCCGCCACAGAGTGGTATCCTGGGGATGCACACGATTCAACAACGCCCGGTTGCACTGAATGGTCAGGTGGTGATTCGTCCAATGATGTATCTCGCTCTGAGTTACGATCATCGTCTCGTCGATGGTAAAGAAGCTGTGACTTTCTTGATTCGCATCAAAGATTACTTGGAAGCGCCTCACCGTCTGATGCTAGAAGTTTAAACTTTTGAGCCTCATGTTTTTGATACCCACGGATTTCAGTGGGCGAAACCCAGAATAACAGATTTGAAGAAGTTCCTTCCATATTACGTTCACCTATTCAAGGTGAAAGGTTACTTCTTAGTCGGCGTTCTCGCGGGCTTGGTTTATGCAGCCGCATCGGGAGCCGGCTTGCCGTTAATGACAAAGATCGTCTTCCCAATCTTGTTCAATGAGAAGGTTGATCAGACGAGTCCTTATGTCATTTGGCTTACGTCTAAGCTTGGTGAAATTTCTCGTAATGATCTGCTTATTTACACCTGTATGTGGATCCCTGCGGTGTTTTTGTTGCGAGCCATTGCGGGCTACACCAATGCGTATTTTATTCAGTATGTCGGTATGCGGGTGGTGGAGTCGATCCGAACAGATCTTTTCATCAAGCTTCAAAGTTTACCACTTTCGTTTTTTAGGAAAAATAAATCGGGCGATTTACTAGCGCGTTTGATGAATGATACGCAATTGCTTCAGCAGGTGATTGCTCAAGCATCAAGTGACTTAATCAAACAGCCAGCAACTATGCTATCGGCTTTGGGAATGGTGGGTTGGATGTCTTATAAGGATAAGAGTTTCTTTATTGCTCTCATTGCCTTGGTTTCTGTGCCGGTCTGTATTTTTGCGATTCGTTTCGCGGGTAAAAAACTAACAAAGAGAGCCGTTGTGCTTCAGGCGCGTGGGGGTGATCTCTCTGCTTCGTTGTCAGAAAACTTACAGTCGGCTCTGGAGATTCGCGGATACAATCTCCAGAGGCCTCAGATTGATCGTTTCAAACTCAGGATCGCTGAGATTTTAAAATTGGGAATGAAAGTGGTGAAATATCGCCAAATAATTTC
>JBILMI010000212.1:0-3381 GCA_044375585.1 Luteolibacter sp. | reverse complement strand
TAAAGCGATGGATGACGGCGCGGATTACATTGGCTTCGGCCCCTTGTTTCCCACCCCCACCAAAGCTGGCCGACCCGCGATTGGCTTGGAAGAAGTTACAAAAATGGAAACCGAGGTCGGCCAATTTGTCCCAGCCTTCTGCATCGGTGGAATCAAAATGGAAAACCTCCCGCAAGTTCTAGAAGCCGGCGCTAAGCGTTGCGTGATCGTTTCGCAATTACTCACCGCAGCGGATGTTACAAAAACAACGCGCGAGGCTAGGGAAGTCATCGCTAATTAAAAATCGCCGCCGCTACCGTTTTTCTTTCCGCCTGCGGCACTACTACTTTGCTCCCGCTTTTTTCAATTGGGCTACGGCTTCATCGAGTTTTTTGCGTAAGGCAACTATCGAGGCATTTTGTTCGGTGATCGTTTGGTCGCGTAATTTTAATGCGGCCTCCCATTCGGTGATACGTTTCTTGAGTGCATCGCGCTCAGCAGTGGCTTGATCATAGGCGGCTTTGGTGGTGCCTAACTCTTCGAGTTTCTGCTGGTGCAATAGACCTGCTGCATCGGCGGTCTTCTGGGTTTCCATAAGAGATTGCTTCAGTTCTGCGAGATCAAGCATCAACGCATCGGCCCGTGTAACAGCTTCCACTCGTGCTTCGTTTGCGGCATGTTCCTTCATCTGTATGTCGCGATAAGCTTTCCGCTGCTGCTCGCTTTGCTGCCATTGCAAACTGACGATGACCAACAGCACCAAGCATCCAACCGCGTTGACGATAGTGAAAAGATTCTGCTTCATGGCTTCGGCATCTTGCTTTCAAAACTCACGCGTTCGATGCCTGCTGCGCGCACCGCATCAAGTAAACGCATGACTTGTTGGTGCCGTGCGTTCGCATGCGCAGCAATGAGGACATTGACTTCATCGCGCTTTTCCAACGCGGCGAGTCGTTCTGTGACTTCGGTTGGCGTTAAAATTTCATCTTTCAGTGTGATGACGCCCTCCTCGTTGAGGGCGAAATGAAATGGAGGTGCAGATGTTTCGGGCAATGCTGCTTGTGCATCGGGCAATTCGATGGGTACGCGATTGAGCTGAGTCATGCTCAAACTCACCAGCATGAAGCTGGCCAATAAGAAAAACATAATATCGATGAGTGGCACGATCTCGATGCGCGCATCGTCGTGACCATCTTGGTCGGCGTTGGTGGAGAGTTTAACGGGCATGATGGCTCAGAGATGAGGCGCTTTGAAATCCGCGAGATCATGACCATGGGCCTTAGCTGCTCCGGTGAGTAATTCGCAATGATTGATCCAATGTTCTAACTTGCCGCGTAACAAATGGGTTTTCTTGCGGAAAAAATTGAATGGCAGCAGACACAATATAGCGATGCCTAGACCCGCCGCCGTTGCGATCAACGCCTCAGCAATTCCTCCCGATACTTTCGTCACAGCCAACTGATCGTTACCGATAAAATTAAACGAGCCCATGATGCCGACCACTGTGCCGAGCAATCCAAGCAAGGGGGCGAGAGTAATCACCGTGCTGAGTATCCATAATCGCGACTCTGATTTTTCTAACAAATTACTGGCATGCAATTGCATCGCAGCCAAAGGTGAAGTCGCGGCGTGTGATAATCCATCGCGCAAATTATGAAGATATGGATCAGCCTCTTTTTCGCAGATTTTCCAAGCCTCGTTGAATTGCCCCAAGCCCAGAGTTTCACGCGCCTGCTCTTGTTTTTCCGACTGCATTTTTAAATGCAGGGACCCCCACCAAATCACGCGGTCAAGAATCACGCAAACGGCCAAAAAAAACAGAAAGGCCATTGGCCACATGATATCGCCGCCTTTTTCAAAATATTCTACAAGGATATGAGAGAGCATCATAAAGGATCAGTTAAGTTGGAAAATGATTGAGATTTTGTAACGGCGCGCAGGTCCTTCTGGAAAACGCCAGCGGTTGCGGATCGTTGAGAGCGCGGAATGGTTGAGCGAATCATAAGGACAAGGCGATTTCAACCAAGCATTAAGCACCTTTCCATCGACACCCACCAGAAACTCCACGACGACCGTGCCTTGCTGATTGTTGCGCCGTGCTTGCGAAGGGTATGAGGGCGAAGGCTGACGACCAGCACCAACACCAAGTGATAGCGCGGTCGCAGTGCCGGGTGCTGAAGTGTCCGACTGATTCGTCTTTTGTGTGGTGGCGACCTTTGGTGCGGTTTTGCGTATCACAGAAACCGGAATCTCTGGAATTTCTGGTAGTGCCGCCATTGGCGCGAGATTGGGTAAAGCCGGAGGTGCCGGCGGTGCGATGATTGTTGCGGGCTCAACAGTCACCTCTGTTGGCGCTTCATCGCTCATTACTTCAACTGTCTCATTGGTGGCTATATCAACGCGGGTCAACACACTCAGCGGCATCGGTTTCTCCGCAAATGCCACCGTCCAATCCTGATGAATACTAAACCCAATCCATGCCCCCAACGCTGCACTCAACCAAGCGGCGAGTGCGATCACATTCAGCATGTAAGTAGCTCCTTTCGACATGGCCAACATAGATATAATTGAGATATACTCTCAATAGAACAAGGCATTTTTGAGACGATACAGCATACTTACGCCACTGAATATTTCTTTTCAAGTTGGATAAAGAGGCTGATTTCAAAATGCCGTTTTTCTTTGCCCTTGCAGTTTGATGACTTAGTTTTCTCCCAGCATGACAGACGATCTCAAAGAACTTTTCACTTTTCTCTCTTTCCCCAGCGTATCCACCGATTCCAAGCATCGGCAGGATGTGCGCAATTGTGCGGAATGGATTATCAGAAAACTTTCAGCCATGCAGCTCACCACTGAGCTCCATGAAACACTGGGGCATCCCATCGTCATCGCGAGAAACAAACATCAGGCAGATCGTAAAACGGTCCTAATCTACGGTCACTATGATGTCCAACCCGCCGATCCGTTAGAACTTTGGAGCTCCCCACCGTTTATCCCTGAAATCCGCGATGGTAGAATCTGGGCGCGCGGTGCCACCGATAACAAAGGTCAGATGCTCGCTCACATTCTTGGCGTTGCGAAAACTCTGGAAGCAAAAGGTGAGCTTCCCGTGAACTTGATTTTCCTTTTCGAAGGGGAAGAAGAAATCGGCTCGCCCAACCTCGCGCCGTTTCTCGAAAAACATCGTGATGAATTGAAATGCGACATCATTGCAATTTCCGATACGGGAATGGTCGCGCCTAACACCGGAACTCTTGGTTACGGCTTACGCGGAATCACTTGCGCGGAAGTGAAAATCATCGGCCCTGTTAGAGATTTGCATTCCGGCATCTTCGGTGGTGCGATTGCCAATCCCGCCACCGCCCTCGCGCGACTCGTCGCTTCTCTGCACGATTCAGAAGG
>JBILMI010000055.1:0-12872 GCA_044375585.1 Luteolibacter sp. | reverse complement strand
AGCGAAAAAGAATTCGCGCAAGCGGAGGCTTCGGTCACGCCTGCAACGCGTGAAGCGGTTCGTCGAAGTTTAAAAAACATTCATGCTTTCGCACGGAAAAGCATGCGTAAAGATTGGTCATCAAAGAACGCGGAAGGCGCAGTCGTGGGCGAGAGGTTTACTCCATTTGATCGAGTTGGAGTTTATGTTCCTGGCGGAAAAGCACCTCTAGTTTCCACGGCATTGATGACCGCTGGATTTGCGCAAGCAGCAGGTGTCCGAGAAATTTTTGCTGCCACACCTTGTGGTGCAGATGGTATTGTGAATCCAGCTTTGTTGTTCGCGCTGAAACAAGCAGGTGTAACTCAAGCGATCAAAGTGGGCGGAGCACAAGCCATTGCTGCGATGGCACTCGGGACAAAAACGATCGATCCAGTGGATCGAATTTTCGGCCCGGGAAATCGGTTTGTGGTCGAGGCAAAACGCCAACTCGTCGGTGCCGTATCCATTGACCTTCTGCCAGGACCTAGTGAGATTCTCATTTTAGCAGATGCCTCAGCAAAAGCTGCTTACATCGCCGCGGACATGCTCGCGCAAGCTGAGCATGGTGGCGACAGTGCGGTGGGCTTCTTAACGACATCCAATGCGTTGCTAGAAAGAGTTCGCTTAGAAATCGAAAAGCAAACAGCTCAGTTGAGTCGATCGAAAATCATCAAAGAAGTTTTAAAAACCAGCACCTTTTTATTGCATGTGAAATCGATGGACGAGGGTGTTGCGATTGTGAACGCGTTTGCTCCGGAGCACCTTTCATTGATCGTGAAAGACGAAGACGAAGTGCTCTCACAAATTCGTACAGCAGGTGCGATTTATCTCGGTGCGGATTCTCCGGTTGCGGTTGGAGATTTCCTCGCGGGACCTAGCCACACTTTGCCAACGGGTGGAGCGGGTCGTTCTTTTTCGGGACTTCGCGCGGACCAGTTCCAACGTCGCACCAGCATCGTGAAAATGGATAAACGGGCAGTTGAGAAATCATTGTCGGTGATTGAAGAATTCGCACGGCTCGAGGGATTGGATGCACACGGAAAATCGACTTTGATTCGCCTAAAGCGTTGATTTAACTCTCATGGATCAGCTATTTAAATGGCCAGATTTTCTCGACGAATTTGCAGAGGTGGCGTTGCGTCAGGGATTTTGTTCTGAGATTTTGTTAGATACGCAAGACGGGCCATTGATGGTATGGGAAAAGAAAGGCGAAGGTTCAGTCGTTTACGCTTCTTCTGGTATGCATGGTGACGAACCCGCTGGGCCATTAGCTTTGTTAGAGATGATGCGATCAGGAAGTTTTTCAGAAAAACATCATTGGTTAATTTGCCCAGCGTTGAATCCGGGCGGGCTTTCGATGGGGCGGCGTGAAAATCGGGACGGGTTCGATTTGAACCGCGATTATTTAAAGCAAATCACACCAGAAGTTGCTGCACATACGAGTTGGTTTAAACGGAAATCCTTACCGGATGTGTTTGTCTCTCTTCACGAAGACTGGGAAACGCAGGGCTTTTATTTTTATGAAATCAACTTGAAGGAGGATCAACCACAACGTGCGGCAGAGATTCTGGAGGCTGTGGCTGTAAGTTTTGCACCTGAGTCTGGCCCTGATATCGATGGACATGAAGCTCGCGAGCCGGGTTGGATTTATCATGACGCGGAGGCGGATTTGCCAAACGACTGGCCGGAGGCGATCTATCTTGCGAAACAAGGCTGCCCATTGTCGTTCACTTTCGAGACCCCGAGCCAAGCGGGTTTGGGTAAGCGTGTTGCGGCGCATGTTTCTGCCTTTCAAAGACTGCTGCGCCTGATTGGATGAGCGGGCATCCATTTCCTTTCACTATGAAAATTCTCATTACAGCAGGCCCAACCCGTGAGGCGATCGATCCGGTTCGTTTTCTGACGAATCGTTCGTCGGGAAAAATGGGTTATGCGATTGCCGATGCTGCGGTGCATGCGGGGCATCAGGTGTTATTGATTTCCGGACCGACCTCGCTTGATGTTCCGGCTGGGGTAGATTTCATCCCCGTGGAAAGTGCGGCGGAAATGTATGAGGTGGTGGCAAGATACTTACCAAAAATGGGCGCTGCATTCTTTACTGCTGCGGTGGCTGATTTCACACCTGCGAAGATTTCCTCCCAGAAAATCAAGAAGAGTGGGGAAAAGATGATTTTGGAATTAGTGAAAACCAAAGACATCCTCGGTTCGGCACGTGACCCGCTTGGTTTCGAGGGTTTCTTGACGGGCTTTGCGGCTGAGACAGAAAATCTCGAAGTAAACGCTCGAACGAAGCTTGAGAATAAAGGCTGTGATCTGATCGTTGCGAACGATGTTTCCCGGAGCGATATCGGTTTTGATTCCGAGGAAAACGAAGCGTTGCTGGTATTTAAAGACCGGACCGAGGTTTTTGATAAAGCTCCAAAGCATGACCTTGCGATGTATCTCGTATCGATGCTTGGCGAATGATCCATGGAGATAAGCGAGGTCATTATTCCAGATGTCAAAACAGAGGCTCTGTTGCCTCTTGCCAGAGTAAAAGTGGAGACTGATAACTTTTGTCTACATGGATCATTTCGTTCCTATAATGCTCTGGAAGCATAGAACCGCGAAGGGAGTGCAGGGGGGGCTTATTTCATCTAAAATTCACTTAATAGGCTTTAAAATAATAAAAGTTGAGTTCTGCTCTTGCCATGAGCTAATTTTTACCCGTACTTGAAGTTATATGAAATTACATTTCGTCTTATCCACCCTTTTGATTGCAACCATTACTGCAAACTCCGCGGTCACCCTAAACGCTACTGATAGCGCAGCTGCTATCATTGATACTGCGGATACCCCAAAGCTCGATGCATCCAGCCCTGCTGCTGCTGCTTACACTGCATATGAAAAAGGTGAGCATAGCAAGGCAGTTGAAATGGCTACGCCACTTGCAGAGAAAGGCGACAAGGATGCGATTTATCTTTTAGGTTTTGCCTATGAAAACGGACAAGGTGTTGAAGCTTCACGTGAAAAAGCCATCGAGTTTTATCGCAAGGGTCAGGAAAAAAATCATGCTGACTCGATCTACCGCTTAGCGGGTATCTTGTTGTCAACAGGTGGTGATCTTGCACAAGAAGGCAGAGAGGTTCTTGAAAAACAGGCAGCAACTGATCCAACAGTTGCCGGACGAATCCTTGGTGAGGCTTATCTACTAGGAAAATTATCTCCCAATCCAGCTCCAGAGACAGCCGTGAAGTGGTGGTCAAAAGCAGCGAGCGCTGGAGACGTTCCGTCTATGGTCTTGCTTGCTCGTCTCTATGATGGTCAGCTTGGCCAAACCGCTCTGATTAATTCTAAGACTGCTTATGAGTATTTCCTCAAAGCAGCAGAGAAAGGTGATTCAAGTGCAATGGTAGCTATTGGGATCCGACTTTTAAAAAGTGATTCCGTTGCGCCCGATGAAAAAAAAGGCATCGAGTGGCTCAATAAAGCAATCGAAGCTAAAAACTATGCGGGCCTGCTCGCTCTTGGTGATTACAATGCAAACATCAAAAATGACCCGAAAGCGGCTCTTGAGTTTTTTGATAAAGGAGCCGAGGCAGGTCATCCAGAATGCATGCTCAGGGCGGCATCTTTCTACATGGAAGGCAAAGCCACTAAAAAGAATACGGAAGCTGCGATTGTGCTCTTGGAAAAATCAGCCGAAGCAGGAAATGCTCAAGCGCATCTTTTTTTAGCATCAAACATTTTAGCTGAAGAGAAACCCGATATCGGTAAAGCCTATGTGCATCTTTTGACATCTGCTAACTCGGGCATGCCTCTCGCTCAGAACGAACTCGGACTTCTTTACCTCTCGGGAAAATTAGGAGTCGCCGATATCTCTGCTGCCATTTCTTGGTTCGGTCGTGCAGCGCAGTCAGGTTTAGCCGCAGCACAAAATAATCTTGGAGCTTTGCATGAAAGAGGTGCGGGTGTGCAACAGAGCTACGAAAACGCAGCCAAGCTTTACACTCTCGCTGCCCAACAAGGCAATCAAAGCGCGATGCTTGCCCTAGCTCGCTTCAATGCAGACGGTGCAGCTATGCCGGTAAATAAATCACTCGGTTGGGCGCTTGCCAACTTAGCTTCTGAAGCAGGTGAAAAAAGCGCCGTAGATGTCATCAAGAATATTGAAAAAGGCATGAGCAAAGAAGAGCTCGAGAAAGGAAAAGAAGAACTAGAGCGCATCAAAGCTGAACAGAAGAAGGCGGCTAAGTAACAGATTCAGGGCACGGAGCTCTCGGCGAGAGCCACCTACCTGTGCTGTTCCAGTTTTTTGACTAAATCCTCAATCACCTCTGTCGAATGCTTGGCTGAAATCGTGATTCTCAAACGTGCGGTATCTCTGGGAACCGTCGGGAAGCGAATCGCTGGGATGAGATAACCGTTTTGTTTAAGTTTCTCAGATGCAGCTAACGCCGTTTGATTATCTCCAAGGATAATAGGTAGAATCGCGCTCGGATGATTTAGTTGAAGGATGGAAATGTTTTGGAATAATTGTTCCCTTAACGCGATACCTTCTTTTGAACGGATCATCTGTATCGCTGTGATTGCAGCATGTGCCAGTGCGGGTGGTGGGGAGGTAGAATAAATAAAAGGCCTAGCGCGGTTGATGATGAGGTCGATCCAATCACGCGATGCTGCTAGGTAACCACCTGACAAGCCAACGGCTTTACTCAGTGTTCCCATTTGAAAATCAATTCGATCCTGTAATCCAAGTTCTTCGGCAAGACCCATGCCTGATGGACCGAGCACGCCAACGGCGTGGGCTTCATCTAATAAAAGTTTTGCGTCATGAGTCTTGCAGAGTTCGACGATTTCGCGAAGCGGGCAGAGATCACCATCCATGGAAAAGATCGATTCAGTGACAACCAAGATTCGAGCGCTTGGATGCTTGCTGCGAAGTTTTAACAGCAATGATTCGAGTTGTATTAGATCGTTATGAGCAAAAACGCGCAGCGTGGCTTGAGAATGCCGGGCGGCATCGATCAATGATGCATGGGCAAGACGATCGAGGATAACGTAGTCGCCTTTTCCGACGATGACCGGAATGGTTGATAGAGCTGTTGCATAACCTGAACTAAAAGTCAGAGTTGCTTCGGTGTATTTAGCGGCAGCAAGGACGTTTTCTAATTCAATATGTGCACCAAATGTTCCAGTGACGAGCCGTGATGCGCCAGAGCCGGTTCCGTATAGTTTGATACCATCAATAAAAGCCGCAGAAATTTCTGGATGGGTGGACAGACCTAAGTAATCGTTTGACGCGAAGTTCCAAAGTTCACATCCATCGCGCTGAATGCGGAGATCTTTGGAGGTATGAGCGATGGGATGAAGCGATCGTAGAAGGTGATCATTCGCCAATTGCTCTAATTCTTGGCGCGGTTTCATGGGTGAAATCTGATCGAGAAAAAATAGAAGCCTTACGGAGCCGTAGGTTGATCGAGAGCCCAACGTAGGAGTCTCTCGGAATCGTTCCAGATATTTGCGCTGGTAGATTTTAACACGACGCAAATAACAGAGCGCCCATTGACCTCGCCTGTTGAAATTAGGCAGCGTCCGGATGCGTTCGTGGTGCCGGTTTTCATGCCGTTGATGAAACTAACCTTCTTTAGTAGCTTGTTCGTATTTACAATTTTGCAAATGCGGCCATCGCAGTAATGAAAATTATAGGCCTGAGTATTGAAATAAGATCGTAACAGGGGACTTTGGTAAGCATAACGAGCGGCGATCGACATATCTCGTGCGGTTGAATATTGCCCTGGCTCAGTTAGGCCGTTTGGATTTACAAAGTGAGAATTTCTCATTCCGAGTTGCTGACATTTGCGATTCATCAGGACAGCAAAACCTTGGACACTGCCTGCAATGTCACGCGCTAGAGCGCGGCTCACGTCATTTGCACTTTTCACCATTAGGACCTTCAGTAACTCGCGGCGGGTGTATTTCTCGCCTGGCTTGAGGTATAGCTTGGTCGGTTCACAGGCGCTGTCATAATTTGTTATCGTAACGGTCTTATCTAGGTTTCCAGCGTCCAAGACGCACAATGCGGTGATGATTTTCTGGGTGGATGCGACAGGGCGCTTCATGTCGGCGTTCTTGGCGTAGAGGTTTCGATTCGTGGCTAAATCCACCACCAGCACGCTTTCAGCAACGACCTGCGGAGGAGGAGTTCGCGGAAGACTAGCAATCTGAAGGGGATTTGCCCGGGCGGCTTGTCCTCGCAATGGAGGGGGTGGATTGACGCCACATGAGCTAAATACGATAGAAATCGATGCACTCAAAAGAAGGGGATATGCGATTCGGTGCAAAGTTGACATGTCGGGAAGATGCGGGAGTGGGAGTTTATGGTCAATCTTGATTGAGAGCAGGCATCTTAAATTCCTTCTTGCGCATAGCCTAGAATACAGCGTATTTTCACATCGTAAGCCAAATAGCTGCGAGCTTTAATACGCAGCTAATTTTTCAGTGATGACATTTTTGAAACGCCACCTTGACCCAATGAACGCCACTTCCTTTTGTTGCGGTCTTCTTGTTAATTTTTCATGACTCGTCGTTTCAGTCATTCACGTAAACTTTCTTCGTTCCGGTTAGCCGCGGTGCATATGCACAGTTGTTTGCTGGAACGTCGCATCAACACATCCGGAGGATAAAGCCATAGCTAAGCCACAAAATAACAGTAATAGGGGTCGTTTCCGTGACATGACACGGGTTAACGATCGGATTCGTGCACCTAAAGTCAGAGTCGTCAATGCGAATGGCGAGCAGCTTGGGGTGATGTCGTCACGTGAAGCTTTAGCTAAAGCTCAAGCCGTTGGCTTGGATTTGGTTGAAATTGCAGGACAGGCAGATCCGCCGGTTTGTAAGATCATCGACTACGGGAAATACAAATATACCCAGGCTAAGCTCAAGAAAGGCAAGTCAAAGGCTTCGACCAAGATGAAGGAAGTGAAATTCCGAGTCGGCACGGGTGATCATGATTACAACATCAAGCTCGGACGGGCAGAGTCCTTCTTGGAAACTAACCACAAAGTGCGTTTCGTTCTCCAATTCAAAGGACGCGAAAATGCTCACAAAGAACTCGGATTTGTGGTTTTCAAAAGAATTATCGAAGATTTGAAAACGATGGCAGCAGTTGATCAACCACCTCGTTTGGGCGGTAGATCTGTCGCTATGATTTTATCACCGCTTCCAGCTCATCAGCGGAAGCGCCATTTCCAACTGTTCCATGGTGAACTCATCGAAGAAGATGACCACGATGAAGAGGAGGATGAAGAATTCGTCGATCTTGAGGATCATTCTGAAGCTACCGTTGAGGATCAATCGGAACCGAAAGAGTCATGAGTGAAATAGGTCTTATAAGTTCTATAGGACCTACGATCTGAGGCAGTCATTTCAACGGATAGATGAACGGAACTTTTAACGATCTGTTTACGAGTCTGAAATCAGGCACGGAACGTTGGCTGTTGTTGTTTGATATAGACGGAACCTTGGTCGATACTGGCGGTAAGGGTATGACCGCACTCAAGAAAACGGCGGTCGAAGTTTTCGGCAGTGACGGCCCGCCGCTTGATCTCGCTGGCTCGACGGATTTAGGAATTCTTGCGAATCTCTACGTTCACTTTGAAGTCGAACCGACCGAAGAAAGAACTCATCGATTTTTCGATATCTATCACAAGTATTTGGAGGATGGTTTGGAGCTCAATCCTTCTGAAGGTAAAGTTCTGGACGGAGTTTTTGAGCTATTGGAGGAGATAGCGATCCATCAACACGCCCAGCTTGGATTGCTCACCGGAAATACAGAACTCGGTGCAGAGATCAAACTGCGCCACTACGGCTTGCATCAGCATTTCAGCTTCGGAGCCTATGGATCAGATCGTGCAGATCGAAATCTTCTCGGACATATCGCCCTAGAACGAGCTCTAGCCATGACTGGAAACTCATATACTCCAGACCGGACACTGATTATCGGAGATACTCCTAAAGATATCGCATGCGCTCACGCAATTGGAGCTAGGTGTCTAGCCGTGGCGACCGGGCACTTCACCGCAGAGCAATTAGAGCAGGCGGGAGCAGATTGGGTGATTGGATCGCTTTCAGAATTTTTTGAGCTCAGCTAACTAGCTTGTTAGAACGGTGGCTTATGATTAACCGACATGTGATTGAGTAACTTTTGGTTGAACTCATCTGCCATGTTGTAGCCGAGGCGGCGGAGTTGTTGGTCGAGGGCGGCGATGGCGACCATGCGTGCGGTGTCGCGGCCGGGACCGACGGGGATTTCGACGTGAGCGACTTGTTGGCCGAGGAGTTCGTAAGAACGAGATTCAAGGCCGATGCGATCGACCTCATTGAGATCGGATGCGGGTTTGAGTGTGACGACGAGATCGAGGCGCTTATCTGGGCGAATAGAGGCAAGACCGTAGAGGTTGGCGACGTTGATAATGCCGATGCCACGGATTTCCATGTAGCCGCGTGAGAGGTCAGGGGAGGTCGCGATGAGTTCGCCACCGACGTGTTTGATACGAACCATATCGTCTGCAACCAAAGAACCGCCGCGCTCGAGAAGGCCGATGGCGGTTTCGGATTTTCCAGAACCGCTTTTGCCAACGATGAGAACTCCGATGCCGCGCATATCGACCATGCAACCATGCATGGTCACGGTGGGAGCAAATTCATGCTCAAGGCTTATGGTGGCAGCATTGAGAAACTTCATAGTGATTTGTGAGGTGCCGAATACGGGGATGGAATATTCCTTCGTCACCGCCATGAGCTCGGGGCCTAGCACCGCACCACGGGAGACGATCATGCAGGGAATGTCGCGTTCACACATGCGGCGGAAACGATCGACCCGCATTTCTTCAGGCAATTTTCTCAGATAAGCCATTTCAAGGTTACCGAGGACTTGCACCCGTTTTTTGGCGAAGTAGGAGAAGAATCCAGCAAGAGCGAGGCCGGGACGGTTGACGGCGGGTTCGCTGATGATGCGGTCAAAACCCACGCGGTCTCCGAGTAAAGAGAGCTTCAAGCTTTCCGAGTAGGACTCGAAGAATTTCTCAACGGTGATTGAAGCTACGGTTTTTACTCGCTGTGACATGAATAACTCCTAACAAGAGATTCCGCTGAAATCACGATGAAAATCTAGATTTCTGAAACGGCGACCTCTGTTGGCAATGTGGCCATGGCTTCTTCGATACGAGGATTGATTTTGTGCTCAACCGTTTCGACCGCGACGCGGATGGCATTTTTTACGGCGACTCCGGTGGAGGATCCGTGGGCGATGATGACGACACCGTTGACGCCGAGAAGGGGGCTGCCGCCGTAGGTTTCGTAGCTGCTCTTAGCTTTCAGGGCTTTGAAGGCACCTTGGGCAAGCACAGCACCCGCCATGCGGAGTGGGGTTTCCTTAATTTCATTTTTCAACCATTTAGAAACGGCTTTGGCGGTGGCTTCAACGCTTTTGAGAACGATGTTTCCGACGAACCCATCACAGAGCACGATGTCGAGTTGCGTTTCGAAAAGATCGTGACCCTCAACGTTTCCAATGAAATGGATGCCAGGAGTTTGTTTTAGGCGTTTGAAGGTTTCTTTGGTAAAGGTGGTTCCTTTTTCGTCTTCTTCGCCATTTGACATGAGACCGACTTTGGGCTCTTTCACTCCAAGAACGTATTTTGCGTAGGCCGAGCCCATGATGGCGTATGCGATGAGATGCTCGGGTTTTGCTTCTGGATTGGCTCCTGCATCGAGGATGTTGCAGATGCCGTGTTCGTTTGGGAGGGGAGAGGCAATTCCAGCGCGTTCCACGCCTCTGAGGCATCGAAGCTTGATCGTTGCGGCGGCAACTGCTGCACCGGTGTTGCCGGCCGATACAAAGGCATCAGCGGTGCCGTCTTTGACGAGATCCATCGCAATGCTGATGGAGGAAAGTTTTTTGCGACGTACGGATTTAGCACCTGGCTCAGCCATACCGATGACTTCGGGAGCATGGACGATGCTGACACGTGGATCGTTCAGGTTTAGTTGATGTTTGGCTGCTTCTGCTTTGAGAATCACCTCATCGCCTACGAGATAGAGGTGGCTTAGTTTTTTAAAGCTTTTCAGAGCCTCAACAGCACCAACGATATTGATTTGTGGGGCGTTATCGCCACCCATGGCATCGAGTGCTACCTTCATGTGTGAACCTTGTTTAGCGAAGAATCTGTCTAATGGAAGTACGAAGAAAAAACCCTCGCCGGAAATCCAGCGTGGGTTTGTTGTGAGTATGCGAGTTTCAAATTAGAAACTCTCAACTTCGATCACCTTACGACCGCGATAAGTGCCGCAAGAAGGGCAAGCGATGTGGGAAGGAATTGTTGCTCCACAGTCGGAGCATGCGCTGAAGATAGGAGCTTTCCAGCGGTTTGCGCCGCGACGCATTTTCTGGCGGCTTTTTGATTGACGGCGTTTTGGTACGGCCATGGTGGTAGTAAGTTAAGGTTGATCGTTGAGACCCGTTAGGTCGTTGAGAGCTGACCATTGGTCGCTACCCTCGTTGTGGGAGGCAGGTGATAAATCATTATCTAAGGATTTGTCCACTGCTAAATATCGAGAATCCATTTCGCAGGGTTCCGGAATGTCGCCTTCGTCGCAGCGGGGATCGGTCGGAAATTCCAAAAGGATCTCTTCCCGTAGGGCTTCAGTGACGTCCATTTGGCTGGAATGTCCGGTTTCTAGGGAGATTGCGGCCGATGGGATATTCATGGTTTGGATGAATTTTTTGAGGGTGACGACGCAAGTGAACTCAAAAGTTGCTGAAATGGAGCCCGTGAGGAGGAGCTCGGATTCGAATTTTTGAGCCCAGAGATCATAGATCAGCGGGCCAGTGGCCTGAGCGTCGCCTTTCGGGAGGTCGAAAATCGTTTTATCGAGCTCACCAGAAAGCGGCATTCCTTCCTCAGGGAGGGTTGTAAGATCGATGATGAGAGAAGTTTTCATATACTGTAACTAAATTTCAAAGCTCAAATTCCAAATTTCAAGCAAGAGAGGATGAAAGGAGAGTGATCACTCAGCTCGTGATAGGCTGTTCAAGCCGCGCTGGAGTAGTGCGGCATCGACCATGTTGGAGATGGATTCATCGAGGTGGACGGTGAAATCTTCGTCCAGGAATTCGATGGCGTGTAGGTTATCTGAGCCAGTTTTTTTGAAAGCATCGATGAGTGATTTCATGTCTTTGATTTCCACGCCGTTGACTTTTTTCACGATGAGGCTTTGGAGGGATTCGTAGCCGACGGTTGCAGGGGTGGGGATGGATCCAGTAAGAAAAATGATGCGGTCGTATTTGTCCTCATATTTATCTGGATTTTCGTAGGCATCGAGGAGGTTCAGTGGGGCGCGGCTGGTCCATTCTTTGCCGTAAGCTTCTAGCAAGGGGCGATTGAGTTCTTGGAAGATCAGGCCTCCTTTGACGAGGAAGTTAGGGGCGCGGTCGAATTGATATTGAGGGACGAGAACATCTTTCGGGTCATCACGCGTGAGGGTAGCGGTGATTTCCTGAGTTTCACCATTTCTCAGGATGGAAAGCTTGATGGTATCGCCAGCCGATTTCTCACCTTTGACGAGGTTTCCCCAGAATACGGATCCGTAGTTTGGATGTTGGTAGTAGCCAAGACGATCGATAGGGAAACCATCGGCTGCGAGCAGGACATCTCCTTTTTTCACGCCGGCTTGATCGGCTGAACCACGGGGACGAACTTTGCTGATGAAGATGCCGCCTTGTTCCGGAGTGAGTTTGAGGAAGTCTCTGAAGATAGGATCTTTTGTTACAGCGATGGAAATGCCAAGAGAAGGGAAGCCTGCATAGTCGCTATCAGCGGCATCAGCCAAGAAGTGTTGGATGATGTCTATGGAAAGGACATTTGAGATTTGGTCTTCGCTATCATAGCTAAGGAGAATACCAGCGAGTTTGCCGTTACTGATAACAGGTAAGGAGAAGCTGCTCGCTGCGCTTTGCATGGAGGCTTTCACTAAGTAACTGAGGAAAGATTGTCCTGTTAGAAAACTTGCGCTGACTTCAACGGATTGAAGTTTACCGTCAGTCATTAACAGAGCACCAGTGTCTTCGACTTGAAGGATGTGAAGATTTTCTCCAATGGCTGGCGGCGAAGACATGTTGATAGGAGTGGCCTTGGAGAAAAAATCTTCAGCGTCACCTTCAGTCTTCACAGAGAGTAATGCGAGGTTAGCCTCGTAATCGACTGCGATGGTTTTGGCTTCGACAGTTTTTGAACCATCAATGAGTTCGAACTCAAGATAGGTGGCATTTGCGACCATTTCAGCACTGGTTAAGACTTGGCCGGGTTTCACAATGACTCCAAGAGAGCGCAGGCTAGTTGGCGGATTTTTTTCCCATGGCTGAGCAGGGCTCCATGATTGGCTAGTGGAGTTCACACGCACGGTTGAGCGAGCGAGCACATCGTTCTGAGTGGTTGTGGTTTTTGTTACGTCGGTTGTAGCCGCTGCGGGTGATGATGAGGCGGGCTTGCAGCTGCAAAGAACGACACCCATTAGGATCGCGGATATGGTTTTCATGAGAAAATGAAGATGAATTATTTGAGCTCAAGAACGTCCTGCATGTCATAAAGTCCAGCAGGTTTATCTTGTAACCAAAGTGCAGCGCGAACGGCGCCGGCGGCGAAGGTCATGCGAGATGATGCTTTGTGAGTGAGTTCAACGCGTTCACCATCGGCAGCGAACATGACGGTATGATCTCCGACCACATCGCCACCGCGTAGAGTGTGCATGCCGATTTCGCGAGGCTTGCGAGGACCGATGTTACCGAAGCGACCATGTGCGATGTCATCTTT
>JBILMI010000054.1:0-13007 GCA_044375585.1 Luteolibacter sp. | reverse complement strand
ACAATCACATGGAAATTCGCATTCTCGGAAATCTTCTTCTTTGTCGTCGCCACAACCAAGGTCTAGCGGGAAATTCCAAAGTTCAAAATTCAAATCTCAAGAAAGTTGGAAAAACCGGCAGAGAGGCGGCTTGCATCGGGGCTTGGATTTTTTATTTATTCCCCGCCGAGGCGCAGAGGTGAAATATATTAAGGAAAAACCCGCATTTTGAGAGTTGAACTTTCTCCATCCCCTATCCACATTCCCGCCCCGCCGCAAATCACGGCGGTTTAAGCCATGGGAAAAAGTCTGTTTCAAAAAGTCTGGGATTCACACCGCGTCGGCACTTTGGGTGACGGCCGCACACAACTCTTCATCGGTACTCACCTCATTCACGAGGTGACTTCGCCACAAGCCTTCGGCATGCTGCGCGATCTCGGCCTGAAAGTAAAATTTCCTCAGCGCACCTTCGCGACGATCGACCACATCGTCCCAACCGAAAACCAAGATCAACCCGCCGATCCACTCGCCGCAGAAATGATCGATGCGATCCGCAAGAACTGCGATGATTTCGGTATTACCTATTTCGACCTTAAATCCGGCAAACAAGGCATCGTCCACGTGGTCGGTCCTGAGCAAGGCATCACCCAACCCGGCACCACCATCGCATGCGGTGACTCCCATACCGCCACCCACGGTGCTTTCGGAGCGATCGCATTCGGTATCGGCACCAGCCAAGTTCGTGACGTTCTCGCCACTCAAACCATCGCGCTGCAGGAAATGAAAGTTCGTCGCATCGAGGTCAACGGCAACCTCCGTCCGGGTGTTTACGCGAAAGACGTGATCCTTCACATCATCCGCTTGCTCGGTGCCAACGGCGGTATCGGCTACGCTTATGAATACGCTGGCGATGTCTTTGATCGCATGTCGATGGAAGAACGCATGACCGTTTGCAACATGTCCATCGAAGGTGGTGCGCGTTGCGGTTACGTGAATCCCGATGCGAAAACCATCGCATACCTCCAAGGCCGTCCATACGTGGATAATAACAACTTCGAAGCAACCGCCACTCGCTGGTTATCATTCGCTTCGGACGCCGATGCACATTTCGATGACATCGTCAAAATCGCTGCCGAGGACATCGAGCCAACCGTCACATGGGGCATTTCTCCTGACGCAGGCATCTCCATCACGGAAAACATTCCTGACCCACTCACCGCAACTTCCCCAGAGCAAAAAGCGAGCATCGAAGAAGCTCTCGCTTACATGAAACTTCCCGCCGGCATGCCGATCCAAGGCATCAAGATCGATGTCGCCTTCCTCGGCTCCTGCACCAACGGCCGCATCTCTGACTTCCGCGAAGTCGCGAAATACATCAAAGGTCACAAGGTCGCAGCAAACGTGAAAGCCATTGCGGTTCCTGGTTCCCAAATCGTCGCCATCCAATGCGAACAAGAAGGTCTTCCAGAAATTTTCCGCGCTGCTGGCTTCGAGTGGCGCGCAGCAGGTTGCTCAATGTGCCTTGCGATGAACCCCGATAAACTCATCGGCGATCAACTCTGCGCTTCCTCTTCTAACCGAAACTTCAAAGGCCGCCAAGGTTCCCCAACCGGCCGCACGATCCTGATGTCACCTGTGATGGTTGCCGCTGCTGCAATCAAAGGCGAGATCACCGATGCCCGCGAACTCTTTGATCTCACGACAGCTAGCGCTGTCGCTTGATCGGTTCCTGGTTCTTAGTTCCTAGTTCTTAGTTCTTAGTTATCATCTCTCAACTCTCACCTCATATGGCTTTAGACCCCGTCAAACAAGTTTCCGGAACCGGAGTATTCATTCCCGGCGCAGATATCGATACTGACCGCATTATCCCGGCCCGCTTCATGAAATGCGTCACCTTCGATGGACTCGGAGAATTTGCGTTTTACGATGTCCGTTTCAATTCTGAAACCGGAGAAAAAACCAACCATCCACTCAACGACGAACGTTTCAAAGACGCATCCATCCTGATCGCTGGCGTCAACTTCGGTTGCGGTTCTTCGCGTGAGCACGCTCCGCAATCTCTCCGCAAATACGGCTTCAACGCCGTGATCGCCGAGTCGTTTGCAGAAATTTTCTACGGCAACTCCACCACCCTCGCGATGCCTTGCGTAATGGCCACCGCCGATGACATCGCAGCACTTCGCGCCGCAGTCGAAAGCGATCCAACCACCAAAATCACCATCGACGTCGAAGCCCTCCGCGTCCGCACTTCAAGCGGTCTCGACTTCGCTGTGAACATGCCAGAATCCGCTCGTGAAGCTCTGGTATCGGGTCGCTGGGATCCGATCCAAGAACTGATCGACAACGATGCAGCCATCAACGATCGCGCCAAAACGCTTCATTACGTCTAACCATAAAACCGCAGTTGCTGCGGTTTTATGGTGTTCTTAGTTCTTAGTTCTTGGTTCTTGGTTTGCCAATGCGAATGCGCGAAGCTCAACCAAGAACTAAGAACCAGGAACCAATAACACTGAATCGTCAGAAAGCTTGCTCATGAATCTAACAGATAATCCTCCCAAAGGCATCGCGCTGTTCGACATGGACGGCACCTTGCTCGCATGGGATTGCCAGCTACTCTTCCGCCATCACGTCATACACCAAGAACCCCTGCGCGGTCTTGCTGTCATATTATTTCTAACATTTCTACCCCTCGCCGGATTGCTTGGGACGGAAAATATGAAACGCATTTTTCATGCGTTTCTCTGGAAGATGCCACCGGAGCAACTCGCCGAGTATTCCCAAAGCTTCGCTAAGCGACTGATACCCAGGATCTATCCCGAGCTGAAATCCGCCCTTGATAAACACCGCGAAGCCGGCCATCTCACCATCCTAAGTTCCGCTAGCCCAGAGTGCTACGTCGCCGAAGTTGGGAAGTTGCTCGGCTTCGATCTCTCACTTGGAACGGTTTTGGAAAACCATCTTTTATTTCCCGATCTTGTGAATCACAAAGGAGCAAACAAGGTCACACGACTTCGCACTTTACTCCCGCCTTCCTATTTCCATGAAGGCAAACTCATCAACTCGCATGGCTATACCGATAGCACCGCGGATCTACCGATGTTAGAAATTTGCCACCAAGCCACCGTAGTGAATCCAAAACCCGCGCTGACAGAGCTAGCCGAGCAAAACGGCTGGACCATCCTGCGCCCTGCCCTGCCATGGAAATCATCGTTTGAAAAATCATGGCGCGTTGTGCTACTTCTGCTCGGCATCGGAAAAAATCCAGCCAAGCTCTGAACATGTTTCACCGCGCAACCGTCCTTCGCCTGATCGCCATCATCGCCACTGGCTTGATGGTCGCGAGTCTGTTTCCGCCATACTCCTTTTCCATGTTTGCATGGATCTGCATGATTCCGCTACTCATCGCCCTGTGGAGCATCAATGGCAAACACCGCGCGAAAAAAGGCTTCCTCATCGGCTATCTCGCAGGTGCCATCAGCTTCGGCATCCAAGTCTCATGGCTATCCACCGTCTCGTGGCTCGGCCCGATTGTGCTCGCTGGTTATCTCGCGATCTATTGGGGCATCTTCGGCGCCTTCGCTGCTTCGATTGGTAATCCATGGCATCAAAAAAATGGAGTTACCGAAACTCCCGCACGCAGCCTCTTCAATGCCTTCACGCATGCCGCCATTTTCGCTGGCTTGGAAGTCGCGCGTGGTTGGGTATTCACCGGCTTCAGCTGGAACGCCCTAGGTGTTGCCTTCCATGAAACCCTCGCCATATCCCAAGCTGCCGATCTGTTAGGCGTCGCCGGACTTTCCATGATGCTGGTATTTTTCCAAGCGGTCATCGTCCAGTGCGCTCGTCGCTTGATCCAATCTGCTGCTGAAGGGATTCGCCGCCCTCGTTGGGATTTCATGGTCACCGCCTTAGCGATCGGCATCATACTCGGCTACGGCATCCTTAGAATTGCTCTCGAGACCAACAAGCCATCAGTCAACTTGAAAACCCTGTTGGTGCAAATCAACATTCCCCACGAAGGCGCCCAAGTGCTCTGGTCCAGCGAGCAAGTGCACTTTTCCTACGAAGAAGAAACCCTCAAAGCTCTCGAAAAAATTGCCGACGAGGATGAGAAATTCCTGCATGCCGCGATGAGAGAAAGCCCGGAAGGAGAGATCGAGCTCAACTCACCGGATTGGGTGCTCTGGCCCGAAACCGCCCTCAACGGACGCTTGCTAAGTACTGATGACGGCCAATACGCCGCATACCTTGAAAACTCCCACACCATCTCCCGCGTGCGCGAAGTGGGAAAAAATTTCAAACTGATCTACGGCGTGGTCGAAATCGAAGGCGAAGCCAAGGAAGACCAAATCCATCAGAAAGCAAACGCCAAGATCTACAACTCCATGGTTATCGAAACTCCAGAGAACGATATCCAAACCTTCCGCAAGCATCACCTTGTCATTTTCGGAGAAACGATTCCATTAATCGATAGTTTCCCGTTCCTCAAAACGATTTACGAACAACAATCTGGACAGAAATATTACGGATCGTTTAGCGCAGGCGATTCACTAGAACCACTTGAGGTCGACCTCAAGGGTCAGACCATTCAGATCATTCCCTCGGTTTGTTTCGAAGATACTGTAGCGCGGTTGACCCGGAAATTTGTTCGTAATGCTCCCCAAATCATCGTCAACCTCACCAACGATGGCTGGTTTAAAACCTCCCAAGCTGCTGCCCAGCATTTCGCCAATGCACGCTTCCGCGCTATCGAGTTCCGCCGTCCCATGCTCCGCTGCGCCAATACTGGGGTCTCAGCCGCTATCAATACTCTCGGCTCCACAGTTGATCTCAAAACCGGAAAAAACCAAGCCATCCTCGATAAAAACGGCAGCTCCTTCGTCCGCGACAGCCTCCTCACCGAACTCAATATCCCGCTCAACCCCACCGCCTCGCTATACTCCATCATAGGCGATTGGGGGATTATCCTGCTTTCGCTCACCGCCGTCTGTGTTTCTTTCCTATTTCCTAATCGTCTTAAGTCGGAGGTTACTGACGTTTTCAACGGAACTACCCGAACAAGATCTAAGCTAAATCAGCTTCGAATTTCCTAAGAAACCAACTGTTAGGTGAAATTAGGCTTTTTTTTCTTGTGACAGCCATCTGAGCTGCTTGGTTAATGCCGAATTTTGTCATTCAAACCCTACAGGGTATCGTTTTGGCATCATTTCAGCTCTATTCCCCCCAGACTTATCCATTTTCTCTCACGTTTCATATGTCCGCGCCCCAATTGCCTATCTCTTCCTCAAGCATCATCACTCACGAATCCCCGGCTTTTCTCAGCCGGCGCAGCGTGATTAGCTCACTCGGTGTCGCTACAGCGGCGATGTTTACGGGTTCCTTGAATGCCTCCGCCGCATCATGGTTCGAATCAAAAAGTGATGAACTTCCGGTGGTTAAGGTTAAAACCAGCAGTAGCTCAACCAAGCCCAGCCAAAAAATCGGCGGATTTGATGAGACATGGGTGCGCTTACAGGGAAGAAATCTCAACCATTACGCCAACTACATTCATTCCCTGAAACTCCGCAACATCAGCGCGCAACAAGTCATCGAGGCTCATGTCAATCAGCGCGGAGTCGTATGGAATACCCTCCCTCCTCGTGCATGGTGGACTCGGATCGGTTATACCCTTCGGGTGGTCGATCGCGTATCTTCCGAAATGCGTGTCCCCGTGAAGGAAATCGTCTCTGCCTACCGAAGCCCTAAATACAATGCTCTCTGCAGAGGCGCTAAAAGCCACTCATGGCACCTAGCAAATGTAGCGGTTGATGTGCGCTTCGACACCTCAGCCCGTAAAGTCGCCACAGCCACTCGCAGTCTCCGTGACCGCGGACTCTTCAAAGGCGGCGTCGGCAGCTACTCCAGCTTCACCCATATCGATACCCGCGGCACCAATGTGAATTGGTAAACTTGTCCCGCGTTTTTACCCTTTCTATTCTATATAGCCATGGCTCGATTGCTGAAATGTTCAATCGCCTTAGGCGCTTCCCCACTAGTCATCGGCACTTTCATTTATTTCACGTGGCGTCTGACGCGTTGGCCGTGGCTGGAGATAATGGGCCTTGCAAGCATCCTGATCGGAATCGGCGCATTTCTTGGCGGAGCAGTTTGCCTGATCGTTCATCTAAAAAGCGAGTCCCACAACGCTCGCACCTCGCCCATTAAAGCCTTACTCGTCGGCGGATTGCTGATCGCTAATTTTCCCTTGGCAGTATTTTATACAACCTCAGCCTATGATATATCCACTCGCTACACCATCCGAGTGCACAATGAAAGCAACGACCCAATTGAGAGCTTCGTAATCTTGGGGCCGGGTATTAAAACAGAGATGGGACCGATTTCATCCGGACATAAAGCAGTCCGGCACTATTACCCGACTACAGATGGCTCGCTCCGATTTGCCGCTCGCCAGAACGGTTTGAGCTTCGATGGCGAGTTGGAAGGTTACGTAACTAGGAGCTGGGACGGAGACAAGACGGTTAGAATCAGAGAAAATGGGAGCATTGAGATAAAGGATAACCTCCACTGATCGTTTCGGGTTTGTGTTTTCCATAGTGCTCCCTAGTATCGCGTTATGACCCTTGCCACGAAAATTACCGTTCTTCGGCTTTTCTTGGTGCCCGTATTCGCAACTCTCGCGATCGCATACAGCGTAAAGGCAAACTGGGTCGAGAACCCTGAAACTCTCCGCTGGGCTGCTCTCACTGTTTTCACTACTGCCGCCCTCAGCGATTGGTTGGACGGCTGGCTGGCGCGACATTGCAATCAAGGTTCGGATCTCGGCGCATTTCTCGATCCTATCGCCGATAAAGCTTTGGTTTTTTCTGCCATCTTCGTGCTCACCTTTTTTCAGTGGGGTAAAGACGGTTGGTCAATTCCGATATGGTTCGCCGCTTTGGTCATTTTTCGTGACTGCATGATCCTCATTGGGATTCGAATTCTCTATTCGAAACGCTTGAAAGTAAAAATCAAACCTCATTGGTCTGGTAAGGCTTGCACCGTCAGCCTGTTTCTTGTGATTGGCTGGGTAATGCTCAAAATGATTCCTTTATCCCCTCTCTACCCGTGCATCGTCGCCGCCTTCTTCATCCTTTGGTCAACGATCGAATACTTCCGACAAGGTCTCGCCTTGCTGCGTCAGGCAAACTAGTAACATCACCATGTGGACCGCACGCTCTAAAACCGAACTTCAACAACACCTCGTCACCTTACCAAGGCCGATTGTTTTGGTCCCAACCATGGGAGCGCTCCATCCCGGGCACGCGGCATTGATCGACCTCGCTCGAAAACACGCAGGCCCTGAGGGTTCGGTGTTGGTTTCTATTTTTGTGAATCCCATTCAGTTCGATCAATCTGCGGATCTTGAAACATATCCACGTAGCGAAGATGCGGATCTCACCATCTGTAAATCCCATGGTGCAGATGGCGTTTTTCTCCCAGAACCCGATGAAATGTATTTCAAAGATCGTTCCATCACGGTCACCGAAAACCTTCTCTCCCAGTATCTTTGTGGAGCAACTCGCCTAGGACATTTCGATGGAGTTTGCACAGTTGTCTTGAAACTTTTCAATCTCACCCGCTGTGATGCGGCGATCTTTGGCGAAAAGGATTTTCAACAACTTGCTATCATTCAACGCATGGTTCGCGATCTGGATCTACACGTTCAAATCATCCCCCACCCAACCCTGCGTGAAGCCGATGGCTTGGCGATGTCATCGCGAAATCGCCGCTTAACTCCAGCACAACGCTCCGATGCATCGAGAATTCGCAATGCCCTACTCACCGCGGCTGGCAACAAATCCGCTCAAGAGATTTTAGCAACCGCCCGCGATATCATCGAAGCATCACCGCTCACAAAAATCGATTACCTATCACTAGTGGATGCGGCTACCTTACAGCCGACTGAACAAATCTCAAATCCCACTGTCCTTGCTTGCGCGGTATTTTATGGGGAAGTTCGCTTAATCGATCACATCCATATAGATCACACCCAAATCAGCAAATCATAGGCTACGAGATCAATTGCTTTTTCACTCATCACTTCCGCCGAAGAACGATTTGATGTAACCATACTCCATCATCGTGTCTTGCCATGCAGAAATGACTTGAGGATCTGAGAAAATACGATTTGCGCGGGACATCCATTCTTCTGCCTCAACGAGTTCTTTTTTATCAAACGCAAGCGCTGCTTTCGCATAATAGTAATACGGCGAGTCATCTTGATAACCATACTTCTCGGCTAAAAAGAGAGCTTCCTGATCTAAGTTAAGCTTCTTCTTGCAGAGAAAAACTTTAAACTCAATGAGTCGTGACATCATCATCGCGTTATCAGGCATGAACTTGATTAACTCTTGAAATTTATCGTGCGCCGCTTGCCACTGCCGGCTCACAAACATGCACTCTGCAATATTGAACTTCACACTCAGATTGTCTGGGCTGATTTCTAAAGCTCTCTTGAATACGGCCTCAGCTTTGTCAAAAGACCTCATTTCAATGTAGCAAGAACCCATCAAATTTAACAATTCCACACTTTTTGGGAAAATTTTCTCTGCTTTATTCAATGCCTCAATCGTCTCAAACACACGCATAGTTTTAAAATACTGCTGCGCTTCATCGTATAAACTTATAAACTCACTTCGCTTTTCTTCAGGAAGATTCGAAAACTCAAGCTGAGCTGGCGAAAGATTTTCTACCGGATTATCTGCGGGCTTGGTTTTTTGAGCATATAAAGGCGCTGAAAATACCAGTGAGAGAAATAAAAACCATTTCATGGAGAAAAGTTAAGACTTGTGGCGGAAAATGCAAAGTCAGAACTGTCGAATTCTCTCATTTATTGGACTTTTTCCATGCAATCAAAACGAATGGAGAAGGTCGATTCGTCGATAGTAATGCATATTTCGCCAATCTGAAGTTTTTCAATCCCTGTAAAAATAACAAAACTTGTGCCGCTTCATCATCTCCTCCCGGGTGATCGGGATAACAAACTACCGCGAGAACTCCTCCCTTTTTTAACACGAGAATCGATGCAGCCAAGGCCTGCAAGGTCGTTTCCGCCCTCGTGATCAACTCTCGATTCGTCCCAGGTAAATAGCCCAAATTGAAAACGATCACGGCAGCCGAACCCTCCGCGGCGAGTTGTTCTATTTCTGTGTGTGAGGTCAGGTGTAGATCGACCCGACTTTCTAACTGACTTTCATGCAGCCGCCGACGCGTCGCTGCGATCGCCTCCACTTGGATATCGATAGCAATGACCTTCCCCTCCTCGCCCACGGCTTCCGCTAAAAACAACGTGTCATGACCATTTCCAGCAGTCGCATCGATCACCAGATCACCTTTACAGATCACTTGTCGTAAAAGCACCTGCAACAAATCGGTTGGACACATCAGAAACATCAGCTCGGAAATTCTTTTGAGGACTCAAACACAAAATCGACATCTGGCACAGTCCCATCACACATCCAGTCCGCCAACATCACTGCCATTTTAGGAGCATACAGCGAACCTTTGGATCCCAGTCCATTCAAGATCCAGTTTCCCTCCGCATTTTTACCAGTCAACGGCTGGCTGCGTCGCAGGATAGGCCGAATCCCAGCAACATGCTCCACCACCTGAAAATCATCGCCTCCCAGCTTTCTAGCCAGCGCCTCAATTCTAGCCAGCCCGGCTTCGGTCGGCAACTGATCGAGCTGATTCCATTCATAGGTAGAACCCACCCGGAACAAGCCCTGACCCATCGGAATCAACCAACCGCCCGCACCCACTTTGATGAATTCCTCTGGCCAATCGGCCCTAAGCGTTAGGATTTCCCCTTTCGCGCAGCGATGCGGGCCAAGCTGATCCTGCATCAATCCCTGCGCGCCCTCACAAAGAATCCTACTTGAATCTACATGATCCAATTTCTCATCACCCTCCTCTAACAACCCGAGTTCCTGAAAATAGGCACGCGTCACTTCCAAAAAACGCCGCGTATCCAACCATCCCCCGCCACGTAAAATCACATGATGAATGAATCCGGCTGGCGTCGCCACATCACGTTCATGATCCAACCAAACATTCACCTCTGGCAGATCCAGTTTGGATGAGATTTTCGACCACTCCTTTTCCGTCTCCGCCAGACGCATCACCGGCATCGGATACCAAAGATCCACCCCAAATTTTTCCCCGAGCTTCTTGAAAAAATTCACAGCGTAAGGATGAAAATCTTCAATTAACCAGCTTGGCTGAAAGTTTTTTCCCGTCAACGGATTGATCAAACCCGCTGCCACCCGTGTGCTACCACCTGTCCCTGAATCGACGATTTTAAAAGGAATCCCACGTTCCAAAAACTCCAACCCCAAACAACTACCCGCTAATCCCTGACCCACAATACACCAAGGTTCATTCAACTGCGTGCTCACTTGTCCGTCTTAACTTTAGCTAAAGCCTGGATCATCGCCTCATTCGGATCAGGTTTATCCGCATTGTAATCTTTGGAGTATGAAAAAATATCTTTGTGTAGGTATTCAACAAAAATTTCTTTGTTCTCTTTCGAGAGCCGATTCCAAATCGCGATATTCAACGACCGCGCCACCTTCATCATCATTTTCAAAGTCAACCGCCGCCCAGCCTTTGCACGCTGGATCTGCTTGTGAGTCAATTGCTCAGGAGAATCCTCTACCAAATCATGATTCATCACCTCCCACCGCTGCATAATCGCATCAAGTGGCTGAATCCCTAAGTCGCGCTGTTCTTCTTCCATCCCCAAAGCATGTCCCCCATTTATCAGAGGTTCAATATTGAACATGAAGATCTAGCGAAAAAAACATTATCGCCAGAAAATCCCCCGCCGAAGGCTTTGGACTGCTGCCCCGACATGCCGGGGCAGCTTTCAAGGAGGATGGATATCAACGGAAATATCCGGAAGTCCCCCACCGTTCCGACTAACGCTGAGAGGCAGATAATTTGAATCTGAATGATGAATTCAATGAAATCACCCCATACATGTCTGACCCCATCAGTCAGGTTTGGAATATGACCATTCATTTCGGCCACCTCACCAAACTCAGCGAACTCTTCTCCACCGTTGTCAGAGACACCGCACTCGACGTGTATGCCCTCAGCACCGACCTCACCAAACTCAGCGACTTCGAATAAATATCTCAGGAACCTGTCACCAATGACACGATATTATTCTAAGTCACACGCATCATCCAAGGCCCCCTCTTTAAAGTATTCTACGTAATCAATGAAAAAGCAAAATCGTAGCGGTGTCATCCTAGTTGGCTTTCTTATCGTTTTTTGGATAGTATTCATCAAGCTCTGCTTAAAAGTCCTAGGTTAACTTTTCATGCCCTATTATTTCGCAAATCAGGGGCAGCTTTTAAGGTGAATGGATGTAAACAAAAAAATTCCTGATTTCCGATCCTCTTCATCAATAACTTTTCATTCCATGGTTTATAAATAAGGAAGGCAGGAAGGCAGGAAAAGATGGGTGTGAAACCTTCCTAACTTCCGATCCTCCTCATCAATAACTCTTCATTCCATGGTTTAAAAAAAGGAACACAGGAAAAGAGGAGAGCGAAGCATTCCTGATTTCCTGCCTTCCTTATTCAAATTTCTTTCTTGTATGAAGAGAGTAATGCCATGCGGGCGAGAGGCCCGCGCTCACTTGTTGATTAGCAGGCATAAATACATTCAAATACGCTTTATTTTATAAATTTAAGGGTAGGACAGCTACAGGGTGATGCTGCTTGTTATCGATCCTGATTCATGGATGATTTAGACATGCCGAAACTTCAAGATGCTATCCGTGCGGGCAAGACCCGTGCACCGATGGAGCGTATTTACCAAATCCATGAGGCGGTGGCCGAGGGGCGTTTACCGAACTGTTCATCACTTGCGAAGGAACTGGAGGTGACCGCCAAAACGATTCAACGCGATATCACGTTTATGCGGGATCGACTCAATCTACCCCTTGAATATGATGATCAGACTCATGGTTACCGCTATACGCAGGATGTCAGTCAGTTTCCTGTGTTTGAATTGCAGGCAGCAGATCTGGCGGGATTATTCCTTGCACGGCAGGCTTTGGATTCGGTTAGAGGCACGCAGTTAGAAACCACCATGCGCGAGGTTTTTAGCAAGCTGACCCAGTCCATCGAAGGACAAGTGCGCTTTTCATGGGCCGAGCTCGATCGCTCGCTTTCACGGAAACCCAGTTCAGTAACTCAGACTTGCTTGAAGCTATTTGGTAAATTGGCGGATGCCGTGATTTCCAGAAAAGAGATCACCTTTCGCTACCGCAAGCTAGGATCCGATGAGACGGAAATGCGTCATATCCGTCCGTATCATTTAGGAGAGGTTGATCAATGTTGGTATCTGATAGGGCATGACTGTGACCGCGGAGGCTTGAGGACGTTTGCCTTACCAAGGCTCAATGGTCTGAAAATCAAAGCGGATCGTTTTGAACTGCCTAAAGATTTTGATGGTGGATCTTATCTCGGTTCATCGTTCGGTATATGGACCGATAATGACAACCCGGATTTTCGCCAAGAGGTCAGGGTTGAATTGAGAGATTATGCCGCGCGGATTGCCCAAGAAAGGCGCTGGCACCCAAGCCAGCAAATCACCCCACTAAACGCCAAGGCCACGAGAGTGGAAATTCGATTCGAGGTTGGAAGATTAGAAGATCTGCTAAGATGGACCTTGAGCTGGGGCAGCCAAGCGAAAGTCATCGCGCCTGAGGAGTTGAAAAAAATGGTAAAGGACGAAGCGATTAAGATCAGTAAGGGATAGTTTAAGTGGATAAGCCTGAACAGCGAGAGACGATGTATGTGCATTTCTTTGAAAAAATCAAAAGAGTTCTGAAGAGCTTATCAAGTGGCGATTAGTCTAACATATCACAGAGTATTTAAATTTTTTCTCGGAGACACATTCTATTTCTCTGACATCCAGCAAAAAACCATCACCTCCCCCGTGGCGTATCCTGAGTCCTGAGCCTTGTTACTGAT
>JBILMI010000211.1:0-3435 GCA_044375585.1 Luteolibacter sp. | reverse complement strand
CTAAACCGTGAGTCCTAGGCGCGACGAAGGCGCGGATGAACATCCGCAACTGAGAAGTAACGACGGAATCACGGTTTAGAGACCGGAACTCCAGATCCATATCCCGCAAGGCGGCATTTGCGGTAGAATTTTCCGTTGGCGGAACCTTCCATCTCGTTCCAAATCATCGGGCATTTGAATGAGAAATCTTTATCAGTGAGTCTACTCATAATAGGTAGGTTGTAGATAGATCGAGAAAGAGCCTATGAAACGCATGCCCATAGGCTGATCCTATTATTGCACTTTGCATGGAGGCCTCGTGTCTGTGGGTGAGTGTCTCCGCAAAACGCCCATCTCTAACAATAGCTAAGTCAACAAGTAAGGCAGCCTGCGCTCCGCCATATTCTATGTCTAGCGTCGGATTTGCGGTTCTTTGGATGGTATATGGAAATAAAGATGATGGGATCTAGTGCGGTTGTCTGCGTTTATAAAAGCGCTGCGCAAGAGCTACAAAGAATCCCAGCAGTCCAGAGCCTGCGGTGCTAACTAAGACCTTCAACCTTACTTAGATCAAAAATCGCTATCCGGATAAAGCTGATGATATTTAATCGCCTCAACGGCGACGGCAGCGGTGGTTCCGAAGATGGTTTCGACGCTGGCGGTGCGGGGGACTTGTGCTGCAGGGCGGGATAGGCCTAGGATAATTTGTCCGTAGTTTTGAGCGCCAGCGAGGTGCTGTAAAAGTTTCAGAGAAATATGTGCGGCATCCAAGTTTGGAAAAACTAACACATCTGCGCTGAGGCGGCTGACGGCATCTGGGAGTTTGGTTTCGGCCGCGATTGGGCATATCGCCACATCGGCTTGGAGTTCTCCATCGATATGAAGATCTAATATTTCATCATTCACTCGGCTTTGTGCGAGAGCTGTAGCAGCAGCGATTTTTTGAGCTTCTTGTGTGCTCGAGCTACCTTTAGTGGAGTGACTCAACAGAGCGATCTGCGGGGTTCTTCCGAGGAAGTGCAGGGCGAGTTTGCCCGTTTCGATCGCAATGTTAGAAAGCTGAGTAACATCTGGATATGGAATTAGGCCAGTGTCGGCGAGAAACAGCGGTCGGTTTCCGAGAAGGGGAAAATGTGGAGCGACCAGCATCGTCACACCGAAGATGCGTGCGACTTTGGCATCCGGTTTGATGTTTTGCATCAAGGCGCGGAAATAATAAGCGGGGATGGCTTGGTTGCCGCCAACGATGGCATCCGCGTGGCCGTATTGCACCATCATCGCACCGAAGTGATGAGGGCGAGTGATGGTCTCTTCATTGACGAGCTGTGGGTTATCACGGTAGCGCGCCATGTTTTGCGCGCGCTTGAGAAACAGCGGGAGATCTGAAGAAGTTTTTGGATCGATGACCCGGATGAAGTTCATCGGGATGTTGTGTTCCGCGGCAAGAGCTTTGATATGCTGCGGATTTCCAAGGAGGATAGGAGAAATGGCTTCAAGTGCTACAAATTGCGCAGCTGCTTTGATCACTCGAATGTCTTCTCCCTCCGTAAAAACAACGCGTTTTGGATGATTACGGAGCTGTTCGACTAAGCGCCGTGTGACATCGTTGAGGGTCGCTGGGGAGGTTTCTGGCATGAGATTTCGATAAGATGAAAGGTGCTATTTTGAACGTTGTCGACACCGAATCAACCCCTGAGATCAGAGAAATGAGGATTTCATCTTTGGTTGAAACGGGACATCTCGCGCTGGGCTTCACGAAGCTCGACTTTTTTCTTCAGATCTTGGCGTTGGTCGGAATGAGTTTTTCCTTTTCCTACGCCAATCTCAACTTTGACCCGGCGGTTTTTCCAATACATTCGCAGCAGCGGTAGGGAGCAGCCTTTGATAGCTGTTTCGGCGGCGAGTTTGAGGATTTCCCGCTTGTTGAGTAATAAGCGCCGAGGGCGTTTGGACTGGTGGTTAAACCATTCTCCGGCGGTTTGCCATGGCTGAATATCGCAGCCGTAAAGAAAAACCTGATGACCCTCCACGCGGGCAAAGGCATCGGATATATTGATTTTCCCGGCACGGATCGATTTTACCTCTGTGCCTTTGAGTTCTAATCCAGCTTCGTATTTATCGAGGATGTTGAAATCCCGACCGGCCTTGCGGTTGGTTGCGATTTCTGTACTCATTAGCTAGAAGAATCTACCCCATTGGGTGATCCCAATTAAATCGCCATCGGCTTGTGCACGAGCTTGATCTTACCTTCGATGATTTCAGTAAGAGCAATATCGGCAGCGCCCATGCTAGGGACGGTTGGGATCAGAGGTGATCGCCCGCTGTTGAGCTGACGAACCCTTTGAGATACAAGGTTAATAAGGACCAATGGGTCGGTGACAATTTCTGCAGCTTGGTCGACAAGTTCGCTTTTCATAGTGGAGCCGGGTAGTTGCGAGGTTTGCCGTGTTTGCTCAAAAGATACGAGGTTCTCAGGATCAGTGGACATGGCTAGTTCGCTCAAAAGAGGTTATTAAGTCGGAGACGGGCTGGTTGTGAAACCAGAGACCGGGCTTCTTTGCAAGAGCAAACTCTCTTGTGACGCCGAAATGCCCTTTTTTTTGCTGAAAACCTTGGAGAATAGGTCAGATGAGAGGATTTTCACGTTTCTGTAATACGTGGACTCATTCAAACGCCACGAGGGCTTGCTGGAGGGCTTGGAGGTAGGAGCGGAGGCTTTCTCGGTAGGGTAGAGTATGAGGGCTTTGTCGGCGGCGACTATGGCTAGGCATAGTGAGCAAAGGAACACGCCGCTCAACACTCGCCATTTGATCGAGCTCGAACGCGGCGTAACAGCGTTTGACTTCACTTGGGGTGAGTAAATTTACTTCTGATGCTGATGAACTAGCCATGAGAATTGTTGTTACCCATTCATTCTCTACTATGGCATGTCTAGTAGATGAAAGCATTCTTCATACTTTGAACAAGATTACATAGGTCGCGACTGCAAGTATCAGCAGCACCCAAAGCTTGGGGCTGCCTTTGTGCATAGATCGCGATGACGACGCCGAACAAGGTTGTAATGAGTGTCTCGGAGATGCCGCCAGCGAGTGGTTTGGGATCACCGTAGCCGCAGAGAATGATGAAGTTGAAGGTGGCGGGCTCGATTTTTTGACAAGTTCTTATAGAAATTGAGCATTAAAACAGAGTTTGGATGTTGGCAATTGTAAGCCTAGGTCAAATAAAAAGAACATTTGGGTGGATAGCATTTATCCACAAGCGGCAAGATTCTCAAAGCGGTAGGGATTTACCCCATAGCAAATGGCATGTTCAGAAAATAGGCTGTAAAAATGAAATCCAATCTTACAAACGTCGTTTTTTTCGCACTCGCAGCAGCAGTTATTGCATTTATGGCCTCAGGATGCCGCACGGTGCATGGTTTTGGATCAGATGTCCGCTCTGCTGGAAATCACATTG
>JBILMI010000210.1:0-3438 GCA_044375585.1 Luteolibacter sp. | reverse complement strand
GAGGTCATACAAGCACCAGCGACCATGTTCCCGCACCTGCAGATACTGCTGCCAGCGGACACTGCACGGCCCGTATTGCTCCGGCTTCGAGCCTTTGCCCCAACGGCCAACGTGGGTGAAGAGCATTCGTTCATCATGCCAAGCGGCCTGCGGATTTTTCAGTAGCGGCAGCAAGCTGAACCCATCGAGTTGGCTTGCCACACCCTCCGGAATCTTCGCCGCAGCTAGCTCCGCAAGCGTCGGAAACAGATCCAAATGCGCCGTGAGTTTGTCACACGCCGCCGGTTTGATAGTGCCCGGCCAGCGCCACAAGGATAGCGCCCGGGTTCCGCCGTTAGAGGCGGTAAGTTTACCGCCACGCATCCCAGCATTGAATATTTTGCAACCGTCGAGGCCGCCATTATCATTCATGTATACCACCAGCGTATTGTCATCGATACCCAAGTCTTTTAACTTATCCATCAACTTACCGACGTTCTCATCGATGTTGGCGATCATGCCAAAGAAACAGGCCTCGCTGTCAGTGACTTTGCCAGCATAGACATTTTTGTATTTATCCGGCACTGCCAGTGGCCAGTGAGCCGCGTTGGTAGGCAAAAACACAAAGAATGGCTGGTCGTCCTTGACCGACGTCACCCACTGCAGCGCCTGTTGGAAAAACACATCCGTGCAATACCCCGCCGTCTTTTGGAAGCGACCGTTGTGCTTTACCACTGGGTCGAAATACGAATTGCCGTTCACATCGCCGCCGGACCCCTCCTGCGTCTGGCCAATTCCACCGCAGCCATGAATAAATACTTCATCAAACCCGCGCTTTTCCGGCTGGTATGCATCTTCATCGCCCAGATGCCATTTGCCGAAAATACCGGTGGCATAGCCAGCTGATTTGAGAACTTGGGCAATGGTTGTGGATTTCAGACTCATCCGCTCACGTTCATAAATCGTATGAGTGACGCCATTTTTGAATTCATGTTTGCCGCTCATCAACGAGGCACGCGTGGGTGAACAGGCCGTGCTCACATGAAAATCCTCGAAATGGATACCTTCGTCATACATTTTGTCGAGGTTCGGGGTTTTGAGAACCGGGTTACCATTGCGTCCAAGATCTCCATATCCTTGGTCATCAGAGAGAATCATAATGATGTTAGGTCTGCGGCCAGCCATGGGTTTCCCCTCAGCGGCAGCTGCCTCGTTTGGCATCGGCAGGACGGCAACACACAGTCCAATAATTTTAAGCAAATCACGCATTTTCATTAGTATATTATCTATCACTTCATTGGGATCGGGGCCAGTTCACGCAGATTAGCCTTCAGATCATCGAGCCACTCGAGAGCTTGGTTGGTGGTAAACTAGGCTCATAGCGGTCCTGTGTTCAACTAGATTTCCAAAGTTGGTGGCGGCCTCCTCGGGAAAGCCGGCTTGAGCCCCTGCCAAGGCCAGTAGCAGAGTGGTATTTTACGTTTACCGGCGGAGGCGCGGCGCAGCGAGTGCTGTCCTCATAGAAACGCAGGCTCAGGCCTTGGTGGTTGACGAGGACAATTTCATCTGAGCCAGATGTTAGGCAGGCGCCCATGAGTTCGCAGCCTTACTCGAGGACGATGGCTTTGATGCCGTCCTTGACGTAATTGCGGAATAACTCATCCTGTTCACGAGAAAGCACAATCGCCTGGTTAATTCCGGAAGATATTGTTAGATGTTGAAAATAGGTTAGTGCTGCGCTGGTTTCCCCGAGTCTCCGTCTCATAAACCGGCTTTGACATTAGCCTGAATCCATCCAAAACTCATGTCATGAGCCACTTGTCGCGCTGTCTTTCTCTTTGCTTAATTCTTTGGTGTCCCGTAGTTGCTGCCGATCAGACGCCGCTGCCAGACGCTCCACTGATCCGGCCGGACATGCCGCCAGCCAATCCGGAGCCCCCTCCAGCCAATCCGGATCCGCCGAACACCGAACCAGCCGCGCCACCGAAAGCAGCCCTCTCTTTGATCCAACTCGACGCGGACCGATTCAAGATCGGTGATGTTGAATTGAACAGGCAGACCCGCGCGATTCGTTTTCCGTCCACCATCAACATGCGCGAGGGCTTGCTGGAATTCGTGATCGTCCACGACAAGGGCAAGGTCCACGAATCGCTGCTGCGTACTGCCATCAATGCCACCCACCTCAATCTCGCGCTCAAGCTCCTGTTTTATAAAAGCTCGCCCGAGTTGTTCATGTTGCGCGACGAAGAAGGTTTTCCAAACGGCCTAATGCCCGTCGTTGACGACAAAACTAAGGCCGCTGCCCGCGTCGAGATCCGAATGCTTTGGAAGGACGGCGAAACCGAGCATTCCGTCTCCGTCAACGAGTGCATCAACAACAACAGAAATAACACGGTCATGCCCGCCGGCCCGTGGGTCTATGGCGGCTCGTCTGTCTATGACGGCCGTTACGTCGCCGAAGTGACCGGTGACATCGTCGCCATCCTCACTAATCAAGCCGCGATTTTCAACTATCCCGGCGACAACAGCCGGGTCGGCGAAAACTACGCCAGTTGGTATGCCCTGACTAAGATGATCCCTGAAGTTGGAACAACGGTGATCGTCGAAATCCGCCCATGGCTCCCGGCTGCCGAGCCCGCGTCCAAGCCGACACCAAAACCCGTGCCGAAAACGGAATAAAGCCCGATGAACCAGCGGCTGACCACCCTGAGTCCCGGCACCTAACTTGCTTGCCACCGCTGCTCAAGCCGTCAACCCATTCGGACTTGACCTGCTAAAAAGGTGCCGAAGCCAATCGCGCTGTTGTCGCCTTGTTCGATTCAAGCCGCTTTGGCGATGTATGAGGTCTACGCGGCCGGTGACACCCGCGCCGAGATGGCTAAGGTGGTGCACCCGTTTGTCACCTATTTGTCACCCATTTTTTGCTTGATGTCCGCCGTCGCAGGACTGTACTTTGTATATCTGAAAATTTGATCAGGTATCACATTATCATTATTCAAAAATTGACAAAGAATACATGAATCTCACCGCCTCCCCACGATTCTTTCGAGCCTTTTTCACCTCGATTTCGCTGATTTTCCTATTAGTTTTGCCATACTCGCTCCGAGCCGCCTCCACCGCGCCCGACCTCACCGCCCCGGGTGAGATCGCCAAGGTGCACCGTGCCTGGACCTGGAATCTGGGGGCCACCGGGATGCGCGGATGGATTTATCACGCCTGGCCGGCGACCATGAATAATGATGATTGCACGTTGTTTGCTCCCTATCAGATTTTGGTGACCAGCGTTGCTGCCGGCACTCCGGCCGCCGGGGTGCTGGCTGTTGACGACGTGATTCTGGGCGCAAGCGCGGGCCCGGGTGTCGTGCCGCTCTTCACCACCGACGCGCGCAAGAGCATGGGCTGGGCGATCGGCGACGCCGAGGCCCGCAATGACGGAATCCTGAGCATCAAGCGCTGGCG
>JBILMI010000053.1:0-13111 GCA_044375585.1 Luteolibacter sp. | reverse complement strand
TGGATCGACGTGTTATAGGCGACGGGAAACCGGGGCCTTTGACGAAAAAGTTTCTCTTGGAGTTTCATGAGCTTGCCAACAACACTGGAACTCCGTTTGGATGATGATATATTGGATTTGATGAATAATGAAATGTGATTACTGCGATAAAAAAGCGACTGTGTTTCTTACCCAACTCGCGGAAGGACAGATGAAAAAAGTCTGCCTGTGCGAGAGTTGTGCCAAAGAACGCGGTGTCACAGATCCAACAGGTTTTTCAATGGCAGAAATGTTGTTGGGAAATTTTCAGAAAGCTGTGACTGGAGCGGTCGATCAGCAAAGCACATTTAAGCAGGTGAGTTCTGGGAAGACCTGTCCGGAGTGCGGATTTTCGATGGAGGATTTCCAGAAAGTTCGGCGTTTCGGTTGTGCAAATTGTTATAAAGTCTTCGCTAACGAATTGGCACCTATGTTGAGAGGTATGCACAAAGGCACAACTCATGTGGGTAAAGTTCCTGAGGGTTTGATTGAAACGCATTATAAGATGCAACGATTAGAAGAGCTTCAGGGAAAACTAGATCAAGCGATTGCATCAGAAAGTTATGAAGAGGCTGCGGATATTCGTGATGAGATCCGTAAGTTGGATGAAATGGGGGTGGTGAAATGATGCGCTTTTCAACATTATTGAAGCACCCTGCTGATTGGATGATTGGTTCTGATGAAGCTCACAGTGCGGTAATCACTTCGCGGATCCGTCTTGCGAGAAATCTACGTGGACACTCATTTCCGGGTTGGGCAAAGAAAAATGAGCGGGCAGCCATTTTAGATATCATTCGTCCTGCAGTAGAGGACTTGGCGCCAATGAAAGATGGTTTTTCTCGTGAGCTCGGCGAGTTGAGTTCGTTGCAGAAGCAAGTTTTGGTCGAGCGCCATTTGATTTCCCGTGAGCATGCAGCTCGGACAGATGGTTCTGGCGCAGTCATTGAACGCAGGCAGAGTTTTTCTATCATGCTTAATGAAGAGGATCATCTACGGATGCAATCGATTCGCCCAGGACTCCAGCTCAGGGAGGCTTATCAGGCGCTCAATGATTTAGATAGCGAGCTAGAGCAAAAACTCGATTACGCTTTCGATCCTCAATTAGGCTATCTTACAACCTGCCCGACCAATCTAGGAACAGGTATGAGAGCTTCCGCGATGTTGCATCTTCCGGCATTGGTTTTAAGCGATCAAATCGGACAAGTTCTCCAAGCCGTCAATAAGATCGGTTTGGCTGTACGTGGCCTGTATGGCGAGGGCACGGAATCACTGGGTAACCTTTATCAAATTTCCAATCAATCAACGCTAGGTGAAAGCGAAGAGACCATCATTAGCCGATTGGAAAGGGTTATTTCACAGGTAGCCACCCACGAACAAAATGCTCGTGAGAAACTCATGGAAGATGACCCAGATATGGTAGCGGACAAGATTGGCCGTGCATACGGGATTTTGAGGCACTCATTCATCATCGACTCCAAAGAGGCGCTGAATCTTCTCTCATTACTGCGTTTGGGTGGAAATCTTGGTTTTTTCCCAAGAAAAACCGTAAATCTGTGCGACTCTTTACTGATGGATATTCAACAAGCGCATTTGCAACTTCATGCAGGAATGAAGCTTTCTCCGGAACACAGAGATTCGATTCGTGCAGAAATTTTACGCTCTCGTTTGCAATCCCTGAATTCTCCAGATAACTTTTCATCATATCATAAAACCGACCGACCTGATGCAGGCGGCAACCTAGACTAATACATGAATAATTTCACCCCCAGAGCGCAACAAGTCCTCGCCTTAGCAAGGAAAGAGGCGGATCGATTCAACCACGCATACGTCGGCACCGAGCATTTGCTTTTGGGTCTGATTAAGCTTGGTCAAGGTGTTGCTGTAAATGTGCTCGAGCGTATGGGTCTCGAGCTTGATACCGTACGTTTGGAAGTCGAAAAGGAGGTGGGTTCAGGTCCACCTCAGAAAAGTCCAGGCAACATACCCTACACGCCACGTGTGAAAAAAGTATTAGCCCTCGCAAACAAGGAAGCGAAGGCACTCAACCATTCTTACGTCGGCACCGAGCATCTTTTGTTAGGTTTGCTTCGCGAAGGCGAAGGTGTTGCAGCACGCGTATTGAAAAGACTCGATATCGACATCCAACGCACTCGCAATGAGATCTTGGCAGAGATCGATCCTAATTTCTCTCCTGAGGATATGGACGACGATGATGACGACGATGACGATGAAATGGGCGTCTTCGAAGATGAGGGAGAGAATCAACCAGAGGCAAATCAGCAAGAATCCAGCGAAGGAAAATCCAAAACTCCTGCCCTCAAAGCTTTCGGTCGTGATCTGACCAAACTTGCACAAGAAGGCGCACTCGATCCCGTGATCGGACGTGAATCTGAGATCGAACGTGTGATTCAAATTCTCTGCCGTCGCACGAAAAACAATCCTGTTCTGATCGGTGAGGCTGGCGTTGGTAAAACCGCGATTGTCGAGGGCTTGGCTCAGGAAATCGTAACGGGAAATGTTCCTGAACTTCTTCGCGATAAAAAGGTGATCACCTTAGATCTCGCATTGATGGTTGCTGGAACCAAATACCGTGGTCAATTTGAAGAGCGGATTAAAGCAGTGATGGATGAGATTCGTAAGGTGAAGAACGTGATTCTATTCATCGATGAGCTTCACACAATTGTTGGAGCAGGTTCCGCTGAAGGCGCGATGGATGCCTCTAATATCATTAAACCTGCACTGAGTCGTTCAGAGTTACAATGTGTTGGTGCTACAACACTCAATGAGTATCGTAAATATATTGAGAAGGATTCTGCGTTAGAGCGTCGTTTCCAGCAGGTGAAAGTGGACGAGCCATCCATTGAAGATGCGATTCTCATTTTACAAGGTCTTCGTGAAAAATATGAAACCCACCACAAGGCGCTTTACACGCAAGCCGCGATTGAAGCATCGGTGAAACTCACTTCACGCTACCTCACTGCACGTTATTTGCCGGACAAAGCGATCGACGTTCTAGATGAGGCTGGAGCGAGAGCACGCATCGGCACTATGACGCGTCCGCCTTCAATCAAAGAAGCGGAAATGAAAATTGATGAGATCAATAAGCTAAAAGTCGCGGCAATTGCTGAACAAGATTTTGAAAAAGCGGCGTCACTCCGTGATGATGAGAAGAATGCGAAAAAGGCACTCGAAGACACACTGAAAGACTGGCGTGCATCGTCGGAAGAAAAAATCGTTACCGTAGATGACGAAGATATCATGTCGGTAGTTTCCAAATGGACAGGTGTTCCGTTGAAACGCATGGAGCAGAAAGAAACCGAAAAGCTCCTGAAAATGGAGGACGAACTGAAAGGTCGCGTGATCGGTCAAAACGAAGCGGTCTCTGCGATTTCCAAAGCATTACGTCGTTCGCGTGCCGACCTGAAAGATCCAAAGCGCCCGATTGGTTCTTTCCTTTTCCTCGGCCCAACGGGTGTCGGTAAAACCTATCTCGCCAGAAACCTTGCAGATTTCATGTTCGGCGACAAAGAAGCGCTGATCCAAATCGACATGTCCGAATACATGGAGAAATTCACCGCATCTCGTTTGATTGGATCACCTCCAGGATATGTGGGTTATGAAGAGGGCGGTCAGCTTTCAGAAGCGGTGCGCCGTCGCCCTTACTCTGTTGTATTATTCGACGAGGTTGAAAAAGCTCATCCGGATGTCATGAACCTTCTGCTTCAAATTCTTGAAGACGGAACAGTAACGGATTCATTGGGGCGGAAAATCGATTTTCGCAACACGATCATCATCATGACCTCAAACGTTGGGGCATCGACGATTAAACGCCAGACATCACTCGGATTCGGTGCGATGAATGCCGATGAATCTGATTTCGAAGGGATGAAAGAGAAGATCCTTGAAGAAACGAAACGCTATTTCAAACCAGAGTTTCTGAATCGTTTGGATGATCTCGTGGTCTTCCACATGCTAGAAAAAGTAGATCTCAATCAGATTGTCGATCTGGAAGTTTCCAAGTTGCTAGCTCGTTTGAAAGAGAAAAGCATCGATATGACACTTGCCGAGGAGGCGAGAGAGTTGCTTAGCGAGAAGGGCTTCGATCCGAATTACGGTGCTCGTCCGATGCGCCGTGCGGTTGAGCGTTACTTAGAAGACCCACTTGCCGAGGCCTTGTTGCGTGGCACAGTTAAAACGGGCGATAAAGTCCTTGTTACGCGTAAAGAAGGAACTGAGGAATTACTATTTGATACCTCAAGTCCCGACGGTGGTTCAGGAAAAGGCAATAAAAAGGTAAAAGCTAAGTAATCATGGAGAGCCATTGTTTCACTGCGAACGCAGACTATGAGGAAAACAACACTCATGCGATCCGACTCGAAGCTGGGCAAGAAGTGACCAGTGGCCCTGCTGATAAAGCTTGGCCAGGTTGGATCTGGGCCACCGATTCATCTGGTCGAAATGGCTATGTTCCAGCAGATTTTCTTGAACCTTTGGGTGAGGATCGTTGGTCTGCTGTAAAGCCGTTTGATCCGACGGTTTTGAAGATCACACGCGGAGATAAACTAAAATCCTTACAACAGATCCACGGTTGGCATTGGTGCGAGAGTGAATCTGGCTCGCAAGGCTGGGTCGCGGGTTATTTATTGAGACCCATATAGGAGAGTCGCGCCTCTGGCCGGCTGCATTAAAGTGCAAATAAAGATATTTCGCAGCAGTCTAGAGCCTGGGGCGTGTCTTTGAATAACGGCTGACCTATTTGAAATAAAAGCGCGTCTGGAGACACGTGCTCCAATTTAAGACTCCGAAAATTTATGAACCGATCACGAACTTCCAATCCAACGGCACAGTCACCATATCGCCATTTTCTCCGGTGATTCTGATTTCTGATTCACTGATCGGGATGATGGATTCGACTTTTCCAAAGTTTGTAGGAACGGCAGCGACGGCTTGAATGTTTTTCAAGGTCACGGGCTGATCTTTCGAAAACTTCCGAGTGCAGGGAACACCTAAGTTGTGAAGGAGGTCTTTGCGAGAGATATCTACGCTGTCACAGAAATGTGAACAGATATCCTCGATTCCAATGCGTGCCGTGTGCCGAGAGTTCCATGGGGCTGCTGAACGTCCACCATTTGAAATCCAGAACATTGTAGCGGGGAAGTCGGATGGGTTTTTCAACGCGAACCAAACGAATCCATCAAATACACAGGCGGACCATGCGAAGGGTTGTTCATCTGTGCTAGCCTCCGAGACCATCATCACGAGATCGTCACTATTGGATTTTGAAGGGTAGTAACTCAAATCGGTCGTTCCTCCATCGTCTAGAGGAACTTCCGAAAGGTCAGAAAAAATGGCTCCTAGTTTGAGTTGTTGATGAGCACCGTCGGCGGGATTTGAAAAATATTCTGGATAAACTGATGCCCAGCGGAAGGGGGAGACGCTGAGTCTGGCTGTGCCAGAAGGTAAGTTTGAGAGATCTAAGATAGGATGTGTTCCGTAGGACCAATCGCCAACAAGTCCAACGATTTGATGAGCTATATAAACGGCAGTTTCACCCGGACGAAGTGAGAGAGTTTTGGTGATTTGTGCCGAAACATCAGTCGCCTCTATTTCAAGAGTGATAGCATTTGAATGTTTGGAAACGAGTTTCCACGGATGATTTGCGGTCTCGCCATGTGGTGGGCCATTTTCTTGAGGACCGAAGGGAAGACAGAGGAAATCACCGCGGAGATTTTTCAAAAGAACGGGTAATGTGGCATCCACCTCATCTGGTTGCCACGGAGCAAGTGCGTATGGAGAGACGATGCGACCTTCGATTTTAAAAGTAACAGGCGCTAAATGACCGCCTTCTTGAGTGACGAAGAGAGAGACAAGATCTGAGGAAAGCGTAAAGGAGTGAGCTCCGTGTATGGTTTTCATTTGTTAAATTTTAAACTGATGATCTGTTCTTGGCCGAAGAGGATTTGATTGAGTTCTTGGTCAAGCAAGCGCAGGTGTTTTGCGGCATCGCCAACTTCAGTTTCAATAGCATAATCCATATATGAAGAATTCAGGAAAGGTTAGAAAGTGCAAGTGCGGAGGTGAGAAGTTTAGCGGTCCAGCTGTAGACCGCACTGTGGTGAGCTAGAAAGTGTAAATAGTCCTTGCGGATTGGGGCGTCTATCATTGGAGTCTTCGCGATTCCTATTATCTAAAGGTTATGTCGAGCTCTCTTAAAAACTCTTCAAATAGTGCCAACGGCTGGTGGTCACAACTCGGCCCTTATCAACGCCTCGTGTTTATCGTGGCGACCTTGGCTTGGCTGTTTGATTGCTTGGATCAGCAACTTTTCAACTTGGCCAGAAATCCTGCGATGGCAGCGCTGCTGGAAGATGGACAAGACACCAAATTTTATGGGGGTATTGCGACAGCAATCTTTGTGCTCGGTTGGGCCACAGGCGGTATGATTTTTGGATCGCTAGGGGATCGATACGGTCGTGCGAAGATGCTGGCGGTAACGGTTTTGCTTTACTCATTGGCGACGGGTCTTTCGGCACTGGCAGGATTTCCCAAACTGCCGACGATTGCTCAGACCTTGCATTTGACCTCGATTCCTTGGTTTGATGGGCTCTCGCCTCATTACATGGATTTCACCATTTTTCGCTTCATCACCGGTCTCGGGGTAGGCGGTGTTTTTGGGCTTGCTGTGGCTTTGGTCGCCGACACGGTGCCGAGTGGAGTGCGACCTCGTGCGCTTGGCGTGTTGCAATCCTTTTCAGCGGTCGGAAACGTCGCTGCAGGTTTCATTGGTTTGGGCATTGCTCTCACTGCGATTGGCACCAATCCAAATTATTGGATGTGGTTGTTCGTGATCGGTGCATTACCTGCATTCATGGTTGCGACAATTCAGCTTCGCGTCAAAGAGCCTGAGGCTTGGATTGAAGCTCGGGATCGCGCCACGGCTCAGGGTAAGAAATCGGGATCCTACAAAGATCTTTTCAGCCATCCCACTTGGCGGCGCCATGCCCTTCTTGGAATGATACTCTCCTGTGCAGGGGTTATCGGGCTGTGGGGTATTGGAGTGTTTTCAAACGATCTAGTCAGCGATATTATCGCCAACCATTTCAAAGCAAGCGGCGCATCACCTGAGGCGATCATCAAGGGAAAACAAGTGTGGGTTGCTTTAAATCTGCTTTGTTTCAATGTGGGAGCATTCTTGGGCATGATGGCATTCACTCGCGTGACCGAATGTCTTGGTCGCAAGAAAGCGTTCGTCATCTTTTTCATAGGTGCTCTGGTCTTTACGGTTTTTGTATTTCAAATGCTCGGAAAAATAAACGGTCGTTGGGATATTCTTTGGATGGCACCGCTAATGGGCTTCTTTCAGCTCTCAGTGTTTGCAGGATTCTCAATCTACCTGCCTGAGCTTTTCCCGACTCGCTTGCGTGCGACTGGCGTGTCTTTCTGCTATAATGTTGGACGTTACCTTGCTGCGACAGGACCCTTAACTCTTGCCCTGTTGGCAAAAAGTCTTGCGGATAAGGCTGCGATTAAAGCGACCGAGATGGGTGGAGATGTCGCTATTGCCAAGATTGATGCTTTTCGTGATGCTGCCTCATGGATGTGCTTGATTTTCCTACTCGGGCTGCTGGCTCTTCCATTCCTACCTGAAACGAAGGGTCAGCCATTGCCCGAGGAATAAATGAGGTTTTCAAAAACTCATGTTGGAGACGCAGCGCGGAGGTGCTTCATGCTTTCCGCAGCGAGCGTTTCGGGGCTGATGGTCGTATCGAAAACCTCTACGAATACCCATGACGAGCTGCTTCTGAACAAGTTCCAGCAAAGTCGTGATCTCGAAGAGTCTCATTACAGATAACGAGGCGCATGGTGCGTAGTTTGGCCAGATATGGGCAAATTTGAAGTTGTTTCTGGATGGGAGAATATAGCTTTTCCCCACTATGGGCGACCGCCCAACTCGTACTTCTGGGCTTGACAAGGGGGGGGGTGTTTGTTGTTCTCCAGCGCAAGTTTTACCTTAATTGTCTTAATAGTTAAGTTTCCTTTCCTTTTGGAATATATATAAATTCCTCATTTTTATCCCCTTAACTAGCTTCACTTTTTACTTTTATGCATCTTAATTCGTCTCTCTGGTATTTTGCCTATATCACCGTTTTGATCGGCCTTGCTGGTTATGGCTCCCATCGTTTGACGATCATTTTCCTTTATTTAAAGTATTCTAGAAAGCGCCCAGAGCCTTTGAAAAACTTTAGTGAATTACCGCTGGTGACGATTCAGTTACCGGTTTTTAACGAAATGCACGTCGTCGATCGCTTGCTTGATTCGGTTTCCAAAATCGACTATCCACAGGATAAAATCCAAATTCAGCTTTTGGATGACTCGACCGATTATACCGTATCGATCTGTAAAGAGGGGATCGAGCGTATGCGTGCGCTCGGTTTTGATGCAGAGCACATTCACCGCACGGATCGCACCGGCTATAAAGCTGGCGCACTGGAAAACGGCACTCATTATGCGAAAGGTGACTATCTGTTTATTCTGGATGCAGATTTCGTCCCGAATGCTGATGTCTTGTTGAAAACGATTCATTATTTCACGGATGATAAAATCGGGATGATTCAGACTCGCTGGGGTCATTTGAACCGCACTTTTAACGTTTTGACACGGATCCAGGCGATGTTCCTTGATGGTCACCTTGAGCTAGAACAAACCGCTCGTAACCGTTCCGGTCGTTTTTTCACCTTCAACGGCACCGCCGGTATTTGGAGGAAATCCTGCATCGCAGATGCCGGCGGTTGGGAACATGACACGCTCACAGAGGATATGGATTTGAGTTATCGTGCTCAGTTAAAAGGTTGGCGCTTCATTTTCTTGAACGATGTTGAGACACCTGCCGAGCTTCCAGTCGATATGGATGGCTTCAAGAGTCAACAACACCGCTGGACCAAAGGTTCGATTCAAGTTTGCAAAAAAGTCCTGCCTGCGATCTGGAGAAGCAAGATTCCTCTTTTCGTGAAAATGGAAGCCACTGCTCACCTTACTTCCAACTTTGCTTATCTACTTCTGATATGCTTGTGCTTCCTGATTTATCCAAGCCAATACGCACAACCAAAATTTGGTGAACTTACCTATTATATCGTCAATATACCGATCTTTTTCTTTGCCTCGGTTTCGGTAATTTTGTTCTACCTTACCTCACAGAAGGCGCTCCGCCCAGATTCTTGGTGGAAAGAAATTCCTTATCTTCCTCTCTTGCTTGCACTTGGAATCGGAATGTCGATCACCAACGCCAAAGCCGTCATGGAAGCGCTTTGCAACCATCAGACAGCTTTCATTCGCACTCCAAAGTATGGAATCGACACGAAGAATTCGGATTGGAAAAAGAGCAGTTATAAGGCAATTAAATCTCTCACTCCAGTCGTTGAACTCCTATTCGGTTTCTTCTTCCTGTTTGTGGTGATTGAGGCAGCGATGAAGGGTAATTGGTCTTCGGCAATTCTACTGCTTCCATTCCCGGTTGGTTTCTTCTACACATCACTTGGATCAATCATACGTATGATGCCTTCTTTCAGTAGCTCAAAAGTTGCGGCTTCCCCAGTCGCTGATCGTTCTGAATCTAAATAATTGATTATGCGCCAAAGGTTAGCCAAACCCCTAATCTTAGCTCTAGGGCTTCTCGCAGTTCTGTCTTTCAGCAACTGCGCACCCCAGCCGGATCATTGTAACAAAATGATCGTCAGTGTGCGCGATCAAAAAATGGTCCTGATGCGTGATAATCAGCCCGTAAAGACCTATAAGATTTCAACTTCTAAATTTGGATTAGGAGACTCTCCGCGGTCCAATTGCACACCCATCGGGCACATGCAAGTGGCTAAGAAAATTGGAGATGGTCAGCCCGCGGGCGCTGTTTTCAAAAGCCGCAGGCCGACAGGCGAGGTAATTAAACCGAATGCGCCTGGACGTGATCCGATTGTTAGCCGAATTCTCTGGTTAAAGGGCAAGGAGAGGCACAATCGCAATGCGTTCAATCGCTTCATCTACATCCACGGAACGCCTGAAGTGAATCGTCTCGGCACCCCCGTATCTTATGGCTGTATCCGTATGGGGACCAAAGATGTGATCGATTTGTATAATCGAGTTGGAACCGGTGCGGATATTTACGTGGTTCGTGGCTCACTAGGAAATATGGTCGCTGAGAGAAACCTCGTCGCACGCTGATGAAATATCTGAAATTTCCGTCGTAAAAGGCGAAACATGAGCTTGACAGATAAGGTCTATACCTACTAATTTTCCGCCCCCTGCAACGCAAAACGACTTTTTAATCTTATACATCATGGCAAATACCAAATCTGCAATTAAGCGCAACAGACAAACCGAGACTCGCACCGAGCGGAATCGCGCTGAGAAAAGCCGCATGAAGACGATCCGCAAGAAGACTCTTGTAGCGATTGAATCCGGCAACAAAGAAGAAGCATCCAAAGCCAGCGACAAATTGTCTTCCGTGCTCGATAAAGCTGCCAAGCGTAATTTGATTCATCCAAATAAAGCGGCTAACATCAAGAGCAAGACTGCGAAAGCAATTGCCGCGATTGGCTGATAGTGGACAAAGAATTTATCTTTCAGACAAGCGGTCCGGACTTCCGGTGCCGCTTTTCTTTTGTAAATTATGACGAATCCATCTCCAAATCGCGCAGAAGCCGCCGCAAAAATCGCTGCATCACCTGACCAGTATAAGGTATGTGAGGGCTGTGATTCCATTGTAGGTAGGGCCACTGCACTGTGCCCAAATTGTCATAGCTTCCGTTTCGACGACGAGCCTGAAGCGGTTACAAAGCAGGCGGTTTTATTGGGAAGCAGAGAGCAACGTTCAGTCACGGCTGACGATTTGTCATAAGGTTTGCCATGGTGACGGCATTTAAAGAATGGCAAGTCGTCTGTGATGCGTTAGCTAGCGGCAGGCAAACGATCCTACTCCGTAAAGGAGGAATCCATGAGGGGTGTGAAGGCTTTTCCTTTGCACACGACTCCTTCTTTCTGTTTCCCACACGTTTTCATGCCCAGCTAAACCACGTGAGGGAAGGAGAATTTCAGCCAGGGAATGAATGGAAACAAGGAGATCTAATAGAGATTTGTCACCATGTTAAGGTTCTATTCGCCATCACTCTGAATGACTGGGAACAAGTCTCTCAGTTTTCTCCATATCACATTTACACAGAACAAACGGTTCGAGAGAGGTTTGATTGGTCTGGAAAGGGAATGTCAGCTGGGAGTATTCACCTAGCTTTTGTTAAAGTCGCTAAGCTCGAGAAGCCATGGCACTTGGAATACGAGAAGGGTTTTGGTGGTTGCCGTTCTTGGGTTGAACTTCCAGATCCGCCAGATGGGTTACTTTCTAAGACTGATCCTGTCATTCAATCTGCTGAATTTCAGGAGATTTCTCGTAGATTTGCCGATTTCGCCGGGATGGAATTTCGTCATCATACATTGATTTGATCTCAATTAAGTGATTATTGAGGTTTTTTGAGTTGCCCTCAGGCGCTTCTAAGGGTTGAATTCGCAAGATTTTGATAGGAGGTAGGACATTACATTCCTTTCAAATGACACTCGTAAGCTAATAAAACTCACCACTATGCTTTCTCACAAACTCTCGATTATCCTGTTGCTAGCTGCGTTCCCTCTCTTTGCCAGCTGCGCTCCCAGCATCAATACTCTTTCAAAGAATCAAATCCGAGGTGATCATAACTTCTTGGCAGCACCTTCCCAATCTTTAGTGGCATCTGCTGCATCAAAGCCTAAGGATAAGCACAAGATGCCTGTTTACAGCTTTAGTGAGCGCCATCGGATTGTTCGCACCACAGCATACACTTGCTCGGAATCAGATCACATTAAATACGGTAGTAAAAATGCCACCGGGACCTACCTTCGTTACTCAGATAAAGTGAGAAGTGCAGCGGCTGACTGGTCGTTTTATCCTGTTGGAACGGTTTTTCGTGTCAAAGGAATGCCTCAGCTTTTCGTGATTGATGATTACGGCTCTGCTCTCACAGGAACAGCAACCATTGATATGTATCAGCCTAGTCGTAGCATGATGAATCTTTGGGGACGCCGTAATGTAGAGATCAGTATTGTGCAGTGGGGATCATTTGAGCGTAGTGCTGAGATCTTGAAGGATCGCACGAAATTCCCTCATTGCCGCCAGATGCTGGCAAATATCACTCGTCAGCGTCCGGACTTGAATCGCCTTGTGATGCGCTAAGACAAGTCTTTCCTATTGTAGCGGCGCCATTAACCTCGCTGCCCGACAGGCGATTTTGAAAAGATATGATTTTTGGCCGAAATCTTTTACTCTTACTTGATTACATTTTGTAAAATCATGCTCGAGCATTTGATTCACTTCTTTAATAAAGTTTAAGTCTGTAACAAAGGCGGTGATTTCAAAATTAAGCCGAAATGAGCGGTTATCGAGGTTCGCAGTTCCAATAGATGCCATGCGTTCATCAATCAGCATGACCTTTTGATGTAAAAATCCGTCCAAATAGCGGTAGATTTTCACTCCAAAAGGAATGACTTGTTCATAATACGAGTATGAAGACAGCCAGACTAGGACATGATCCGGATGCTCTGGGATCATGACACGGACATCGACTCCACGCAAGGCGGCGAGCTGTAGGGCGCATATCACCCCGTCGTCTGGTACGAAATACGGACTAGCAATCCAGAATTTCTCTCGGGCTGAATTTGCGGCTTCAATAACCAACATTTTCCAAGAATCGATGGGATCTGCAGGGCCTGTAGGTATAATGGCAACGGATTGATCCTCAGGCTGTTCGTTTGATTCCCAAGAAAGTTGAGGGATTCGGTTGCATGCCCAAAACCAATCTTCGAGGAAGACGAGTTGAACGGCTTGGACTGCAGGTCCATGAATATAGAGATGAGTATCTCTCCACGCACCATATCGGGCGCTTTTTCCTAGATATTCATCTCCCATATTGAGTCCACCGAGATAGGCTTCGATTCCGTCAACAATAAGGATTTTTCGATGATTTCGGAAGTTTATTTGTAAGCGTGACCACCAGAAGCGGTTAGATCCGAATGATTG
>JBILMI010000209.1:0-3459 GCA_044375585.1 Luteolibacter sp. | reverse complement strand
ACTTACGCCATCGCCGTCGCTATCGGCATTGGCGGGGTCTGTGCCGAAGAGGTATTCCTCGCGGTTGGAGAGGCCGTCCTGGTCATAATCGCCGAACTCACCTTGGCGTTCAATATCGAGGTTTCCTGCGTCGGCGATGCTCAGGCCGTAGGACTGCTCCCAAGAATCCGGCAGCATATCGTCATCGAGGTCATCAGGTGAGGGGAAATAAGAACTCAGCGCCTCCGCCGGAATTGCCGCCCGAGGGCCGCCGCGCTTAGCCCAAGCGATGCTGATGTGCGGGCCACCTGCGTGGCCAAATTGGTAATCCGCCTCCAGATAATAAGGCTTACCCGCCTCTAAGTAGATCTCATCGCTCATCTGGGACACAAAGCTGTCCCATAGGGTGAGTGAATTGGATGCAACTCCGTGACCAGACCCTAGCTCGGTGGACATGGCACAGAGCCGCTGTTTGTGAAACCGACTTCCTGATACTGTGGAAAGCCACAGCTCGGCACTCTCCGTGTTGGCAATCCAGAAGCGATAGTAGCCAGTTTGCGGCGGGGTAACCGCGCCGCGAATCCGCCCGGCGGAGTAGTTTGGCATGCCAGTGATGAGGGAGCTGGTATGATAAGTGTTTAAATCCGGCGCACCGAAATATCGGTGTTTTTTCCGAGTTTCTCCCAAACTGTAATAAGGCATGTTGTTGTAGGAAAAGCGGGTCAGCAATCCGGGCTTGCCGTCGCCTACAAAGGGATTGGTATTTTCAAGTGCTTCTCTGAGGTTATTCCTAAGATCCCCATCAGGATCCGCAAAGGGGCTGCGGTCGCCTACCTGATAACCGGCGGGAAATCCATAGGCGTTTTGCCACGTATCTTTATAGCCGTTGTCGTCAGCATCATCGGTGAGTGTGGGTTCGTAGGAACTCATCACATCAGGGGAAACCAAGGTGCGCAGGCCGCGCTCGGATTCGTTAGAACTGGTGCGACCCCAGACGTTCAATTCCGCAAGATGCAAATAGTGATTTTTATTACGGTTTAGCCCTAACAGTTGCACCTTCACTTTACGCCCGATCACCGCCTCTGGCAGCTGCCAGCGGAGCGCGCCCTGAACGTTACCGCTGGTGAGATAATAGTCTTGGGAAGCCAAAACTGCGTCCGCCGAGTTCAAGATGCTGACGCGGAAATTTGATAGACGATTCTGAAAAGAATCTCGGTTGATTAATTCCACGCTGTCCACGATCCGATCTTGCCCCAAATCCACTTGGACCGAGGATCCGGCGGTATTACCAGTGTGATTAACCGTTTGGATCTTGCCGTCGATCAAATTAGAAGCGGCACAGCTACTGGAAAAACTGGAAGATTGCGTCGCCACCGCCGAAGATTCCTGTGCCCAGTTTTTTGCTGTCGTATCAGATCCGAAAGCCCTCAACTCGCCGAGGTGTAGGTAGTGATTGTTATCGCGGTTCGGCCCCAAAAGCTGAATTTTCACACGGCGTCCGACCACAGGTTGAACCAAGTTCCACGTCTCTGTTAGACCCACCGCACCCTCACTTGGATAGAAATCCTGCGCAGCAAGAACCGCTCCATTCACATCCTCCACGGTCGCTCGGAAATTTGACAAACGATTCTGAAAAGAGCCCCGGTTGATCATCTCAACTCTCTCCACAATCCGATCTCGCCCCAAATCAACCTGCACCGAGGATCCCGCAGTATTGCCAGTGTGATTAAACGTTTCGGTATTGCCGTCTATCAAATTGGAAGCAGGATAACTGTTAGAAAGACTGGAAAATTGCGTCGCCACCGCGCCATTACTGGGAGTAGCCCAATTCTGCACCGAACTAGAATCCACTCCCTGCATCGCCCAAGCCACCGAGGCGTGTCCCCCACCCGTGCCAACCTTCTGGAGGAGTTCGACATAATAGGACTGCCCAGCTTTCATAAACTGAGGTGCCGAGCGCTGCGCGTAATTTTGATCCCAGTTATTTTCCTGGGTCGCGGAAAGACTGCCACTGAGTTTACGGGCGTCCCATTTGGAAGTATTGAGAGAAACGAACCATTGCGTCTCATGCGCACCGGCCACCCAAAAAGTATAAATCCCGGTGGTGGTGGGAGTGATGTAGCCGCGGGTGCGAGCGCCGGAATTATCACCTAACAGGGAGCATGAAGAATCCACCAGCGCCGTGGAACTCGATCCCTGATAGAAAAATGGAGACTCGGTTAGATTGGAAACATTCGAACCAGCAATCCCGTTCCAAAACTCTCGCTGCCATTTTCCCGAGACCGGCGCATTCTGCGCGACAGTGGCAGAGCAGCAAACCAAAATGGTTACTAAACTCAAATTAAAACACAAAGACAGACAGCTAAAAATGCGGGGGGGCAAATTCATGTCGCTAGATAGTCTTACACGCTGAGACTTGTCAAAATTTAAAATGCGTTTTTTTGAAACTAATTCGTCACATTGTTAGAAACGTTTATTTTATATAATATTTCCTACCCCCTCCCCACTCCGAAGCGTCTGTCGATGTCTTTGCGATTAAATTCTGTTAGAGTCGGTCGGCCATCGGCGGCGCAATAGGGCAGATCGCATTCAAACAGCTCTTCTAAAAGGCTCTGCGCTTCCACGATGCGTGGGACGACTCGCTTGGCGGCCTTGTTGGCGACGATTCTTGCGAGTCTTTCGAAAGTGAATTTCCCTGCGGATGCGGGGCCGTGGAGCGTTTCTTGTAAAAATCTCTATTGACGAACGTATCAAATTTGATACATTTTTTCCCGATGACCACCCCCGCATCACGACCGCTCAAAACACGTTTTTTCTCCACAGAGACTGGAAATGAGCCCGTGAGGGAATGGCTTCTCAAGCTTAAAAAAGACGAAATGAAAATCATCGGTAGCGATATCCTTGCAGTTCAGTGGGCTTGGCCAATCGGAAAACCGTTGGTCGATTCCATGGGACAAGGAATGTGGGAAGTTCGCTCATCTTTGAGTGAACGGATCGCCAGAGTTTTCTTTATCGTTCACATGGAAGAAATCATTCTACTGCATGGAATTATCAAAAAAGGACAAACAGCACCCACACACGAAATCAGCTTAGCGCGTAAACGTCAGGCAATCTATTTGAAACATTATGACACAAGAAATGAAAACCAAAGCGTCAAAAAGAGGAAACCCTCATCGAGGAAGTAGTTTTGCAGATTTTCTTGAAAATCAAGGCGTCGCGCCAGAAGTCACCGTTCTTGCTTTGAAGCGCGTTCTCTCGGTTCAGCTTCAAGAAATCATTGAAGCTGAAAAGATGAGTAAAACTCAGCTTGCTGCACGCATGCATACAAGTCGGGCAGCGGTTGATCGCTTGCTCGATCCATCCAACTCTTCTCTGACCTTTGCTAGCGTCGGCAAAGCCGCTGCGGCTCTGGGCAGAAAAATTGAAGTGCGCTTCGTTACCACCTGAAATCAGCATACCTGCGCTACCCTATCCCCTCCC
>JBILMI010000208.1:0-3534 GCA_044375585.1 Luteolibacter sp. | reverse complement strand
TGACACAACTCAATTACGTCGCAGAATTTCGAAGGAAGTTAGTAATGCTGTTTGGATTAGAGATGGCGGAATTTGCGTCGAATGCGAAGCACGAGACTATTTAGAGTATGACCATGTCATACCTGTATCTAAGGGTGGCGGGAATTCAGTGGAGAATATTCAACTTTTATGCCGCAGATGTAACAATAAGAAAAGTGATAGGATTTGATTCAAGCTATAAAAGCGCGACCACCGACTACATCGGGACATGCTGGAGTTGCGCGGTCCTTAATCATAAATAACGAATAGCCGATATCTCCCCTCAATCAAAGGTTGATGAGCTAAGATACTCTGGTAAGTTTCATCGTGTCATGAAGCGCCGTTCTTTATTTACGATGATTCCCGCTGCATCGGTTTTACTGGCGCTCCGCTCTAAAGGCGCACCCGTGCCGCAGGCGGCGGTCACCGAAGCGGGTTTCAGCATTTGTGTGCAATGCTGGACGTTCAAAGAATTCACTTTGTTTGAAGCTATCGAAATGGCCGCAGCGGCGGGTGCCGGCGGGGTTGAATTGTTTTCAGGCCATCAACTCGGTGGCGATCATGGCGATGCGAAATTTGCGCCAGATATGCCAGAGGATAAATTACAAGCGCTGATCGCGCACCTCAAAGCTAACCACATCTCAGCTCTAAATTTGGGAGTTATTCCCATCTCTAAAAAAGAAGAAGATGCGAGGCCTATCTTTGAAATGGCCAAGAAACTAGGTCTTTACGGTATCAACACCGAAAGCATCGAATCGATCGATACCATTGAAAAACTTGCCGAAGAGTATGAAATCAAGGTTGGCTTCCACAACCATCCGAAGAGACCGAGCTATAAGTTATGGGATCCCGATTTCGTTTTTAATCTAGTGAAAGACCGCCATGCAAACGTAGGCATCTGCGCGGACATCGGACACTGGGCGTCCTCCGAGCTTAACCCAATGGAAGTGATCAAAAAAGTAGCTCCGCGCGTGCGATCCTTCCATATGAAAGATCGTGAATTTTTAGAAAAATGGTCGCACGATCGCCCATTCGGAAGTGGTGTGATCGACAACATCGTCATCCTCGATGAAGTGCGTAAACACGGCTTCAATGGTACGGTATCGATTGAATACGAGCACAATTGGAAAAGCAATTTACCTGAAGTCGCGCAATGCGTTGGCTACTTACGCGCTTACTCGAAAATGCGTGCGTGATTGGGTCGTTTTGTCAAAACGACCAAGTCTATTCTTAGTAGGAGAAAATCTCGCTATCTTTGAAGAAGCGTTTGATTTCGGCAGCAGCAGCTTCTGGAGAATCTGAAGCGTGGCAAACGTTGCGCATTTTCGAATCACCAGATTTGTCGCCAAAGTCACCACGGATGGTGCCAGCGGCAGCGGTGGTGGAATCGGTTGGGCCGAGGAGGTCACGGATACGGGAAATGACGTTGTCTCCTTCAAGAGCAAGGGCGATCACAGGGGTTTCCTGCATGAAACCACGCACGGAAGGGAAAAACGGCATGGCAGCGATGTGTGCGTAGTGTTCAGCGAGGATTTCATCACTGAGGGTCATCATTTTGATCCCACGGATGATGAGGCCTTCCTTCGCAAAGCGCGCAAGCACCTCGCCTGTGAGGTTTTTGGTGACAGCGTCTGGTTTAAAGAGAATCAGCGTAGTTTCGTTAGGCATGTGCTTGAGGTAGGTCGCGAAATGCCGCTACGCAAGTCTTTTCACCTAGTGTGTATGATGGCTTATCAAATAACAACCAGCGCAGCGGAGCCTCCGACAACACGATCTGCGGGGATACTGGTGTCGAAAGTGACAAAAGACATTCTCTGTTTCGCAGCCAAAGCGAGGAGATAGAGATCGGTGATTTGACGTGGACCGATACTTGAGAATGAATGAAATGAGTCGGGATCGTCGATACTTAGGGAGTCGGTGATGAATTGATGAGTGGGCAAAGAGCGGATCATTCTCAGTTCCTCCAAAGCAACCCCTGGGCCACCCGGACCGTTTGGATAGGATGGGTGGCCATAAATGCGCAGAAAGCCATTTTCGGTCAGCGGACACGTCACAATTCCAGCATCGGGACGCGCATTCAGCCAAATTTTTGCGCGCTCATGATGCTCATGCCAAGGGTCAACGCGGGCAATCAAGACATTGATGTCTAAAAGGTAGGCCATGACTTAAATGCCTTCTTCATCCCGTAAGCCGCGAACAAAAGCTTCTGTTACAGGGGTTTTAGCGGTCGTCTCACGCTGCAAAACCGGCCATCCACTCGCATCTTTGATCACCCGTCCCGGCACGTTTATTTGGGAAACCTGTCCGCGCAATTCCTTCTCCAAAGCTCGTGTGAATAAGGCTTTTAGAGTAGTTCTACGCCTCGCAGCCATCGCTTTTGCTTCTGTGAAGAGTTCGTCGGGTAATTCTAAGGTTGTCTTCATATGGGTTATAATATGTCTTTATGGGTTTTATTCAATGAAAACATGTGCTCAATAATCATATCGCCTCCACGAGGACATCGACTTCCATCGTGCAGTGGGCGGAACCGCGGTAGGTGCCGCGAATGGGGGCGACGTCTTCGTAGTCGCGGCCGACGGCGATTTTGACATATCGGGCATCGGCGAGGGTGTTGTTGGTGGGATCAAAGCCGATCCAGCCGACCTCAGGAAGAAAGACCTCGGCCCATGCGTGGGAGGCTTGGGCGCCGATGAGATGGTCTTTCGGGCCGTTGTAGAGGTAGCCGGATGCGTAGCGGGCTGGAATGCCGGCGGCGCGGCATAGCCCGAGCATCACGTGGGTGAAATCCTGGCAGACACCGCGTTTCTGCGCAAAACATTGATCGAGATGCGTGGTGACATCCGTGCTCCCGGGTTCATAGCGGAATTCTGCATGGATCCAATTCATGATTTGGGTCGCTTTATCGAAATAAGCATCGTGGCCGAATGTGATATCGACAGCTTGGCGCCAAATTTCAGGACGGAAAACCACACGGGCACTCTCGTTAAGGTAAGGCCAGCTGCGATCTCGCACGGCTGAGGTTCGGTAGACTTCTTTGCTTGCGGTGCGGGCTTCCTCTGGAATTTCGAGCGGCAAGTTATGCACGCGAATCCGACTTTCGATCTCGAGATGTTGGTGCGGTCTCTGAATTTCGAAGTGGTGAGTGGTGTTTTGGAAGAGGTCTTGGAATTTGCTCATGCGCGTGGCCGGCAACACGCGGATCAGTGATGAGAGCGTTTTTTGAAACGGAAACGTGCGCGGTTCGAGATGCAGCTCGTTCACGCTGTCAGTGACAGGTCCTCCGTAATGGAAAATAGTGCGATGGACGACGGAGAGCTTCATGTAGCGGTTTGGATCATGAACGATCTCGCCAATCGGGCAATCATCATCATTTATTGCTGTTGCTGTTGTTGTTGTTGTTGTTCCTGCCAAGCGGTTACGGCATCGTGGCCGCGTTGCTGCATGCTGCGTTGGGACTCAAACATTTCTGGCATCAGGACAAATGTTTCGAAGACGAGTTCACCGATGAGGTTAAAG
>JBILMI010000052.1:0-13517 GCA_044375585.1 Luteolibacter sp. | reverse complement strand
TACCGCTCGTTCCCTAAGCTCTTCATCTCTGACAATTCCACCTTTCCCGATATCTTCCCGATCGAGCTCAAACTGAGGTTTTATCAGGCAAACCACCTCCCCACCGTCCTCCAAAACCCCAAAAACGGCAGGTAGGACCTTGGTAAGTGAAATAAACGACAAATCCATCACCGCGAGCCGGACTTTCTCCCCAATATCTTTAAGCTCCATGTGCCGAGCGTTGAATTTCTCCTTCGAAATCACCCGCGGATCGGTCCGCAATTTCCAAACTAATTGGTTGGTCCCCACATCCACCGCGTGGACTTTCACCGCTCCGCGTTGCAGCAAACAATCCGTAAATCCTCCCGTGGACGCCCCGACATCGATACAAATCCAGCCCGTGACATCGATCCCAAACGCCTCCAGCGCCCCCTCTAATTTCAAACCACCTCGCCCAACAAACCTAGGTTTCTCCTTAATTTCCACCACTGCGTCCTCGCCAAACTTCTCCGCCGGCTTATCCACCATACGCCCATCCACCTTCACTTCACCCGCCAATACCAAGCGCTTTGCCTGCTCGCGGGAATCACACATCCCACGATTAAACATCAAAGCATCCAGTCGGTCTTTCCTCACGAGAGAAGCTTCAAGTTTCAAATTTCAAATTTCAATCTCCAAACTTCAAATTCCAACCTCCAAACTCGATATAGTAAGCATAAATCTCTCCCCTCCGTGTCCTCCGTCTCCTCTCTTCCCTCCGTGTTAAATAATGTAGGAACCTATCATACGCATTATATCGCCAAACACCCGCTTAAAGCCTTACTTTAACTCACTCCCAGAAAATCGAAGTTTAGAGTTTAAAACTTAAAGTTTCCCGCCATCCTCCCGATTCGTGAAAGTCATCGCCATCGGAAACCAAAAGGGAGGAGTCGGTAAAACCACCACTGCTATGAACCTCTCGCATGCCCTCGCTCTGCGAGGACAACGAGTTCTACTTATGGATCTCGACTCTCAGGCGAACTGCACTTCGGGCCTCGGAATCGAAGCCCCCCCATTATCCTCCATCTATCCCGTCCTTCTCGGCAATGCTGATATCCGCGATAAATTCATCGATTCCGGCCGCGAGAATCTCACATTCCTTCCCTCAGAGATGGATCTCGCAGGCATTGAGATCGAACTCGCCCGCTCCGATGACCACCTCACCCGCTTGCGCGGAATTCTTCAAGGACTCAAGCCAAACGACCTTTTCGAATACTGCATCCTCGATACTCCACCATCTTTAGGCGTCCTCATGACCGCCGCCCTCGCTGCTGCAGACGAAGTTCTCATCCCTCTCCAATGCGAATGGTTCGGCCTCGAAGGTCTCGCTAAAATCGTCGGCATCCTCGATGAAATTCGCAACTCCGGTGCCAATCCCGGCCTTACCCTCGAAGGCATCGTCATGACAATGTATGATAGCCGCACTCTACTTTCTCGTCAGGTTGTCGAAGAAGTTACGAACTACTTCCCTGAGGAAATCTACAAACAGGTCATCCCGAGAACGATTCGTATCGGCGAAGCGCCGTCGCACGGCAAAACCATTTTCGAACATGATCCCTCAGGCATCGGTGCCCAGTCCTACGGCAAACTCGCCGATGAATTCCTCGTTCGCCATGCCCGCGTCGGTCCGCTTCTCGCAGCGAAGTGATTAGACCGATTCTAAAATGTCCGTGCTCATTTATCGTGGCTGAAGATTCCAGATCCAGCCTGCCCGCCCGTAGCCTCGGCGAAAGTGGAGCCGTTCTTAAGGAATCTTGAATCCATGCATCCATGTGTTGTTTTCCTGCCTCTTGACGGAAATCCAAGAAATATAAACTGGATCGCACTTTTCTGTTTCTCTGAAAAGATGACTTCTAAGTCCCGTGATTTTCACATGGATTACGACTACACATGACCCCATCGTCATTTCACATCAATCACACCATGCAATCACCCTCTCTAGGCATCATCGGCGGCTCCGGCCTTTATGAGATCGACTCTTTAGAAGTCGTCCGTATCCACACGATTGAAACTCCCTTCGGCGCGCCATCTGATGAAGTTATCGAAGGCAAACTTGCCGGTCGAAGCGTGTTCTTTCTTCCCCGCCACGGACGTGGTCATCGCCTGCTCGCTCATGAGATCAATCACCGCGCGAACATCTGGGCATTGCGTTCTCTGAACGTCCGCTGGATCGTTTCCGTTACAGCTGTTGGTTCTCTTCAAGAAAACATGAAACCGCGCGATGTCGTCGTCCCAGATCAACTCGTCGATCGCACGGGTCGCTCGCATGAGTTTTCATTTTTCGGAAACGGCATCGCTGCCCACGTTTCTTTTGGCGATCCTTACAGTGACTCAATGCGTAAACTGCTTATCGAAGCGGCTTCTAATCACACCGCCCGACTTCACAACAGCGGAACCTACGTTTCCATGAACGGCCCAGCTTTCTCCGCCCGCGCTGAATCTAACATGCACCGCGCGATGGGTTTCGACCTCATCGGCATGACCAACGCCCCCGAAGCCCGACTCTGCCGCGAAGCTGAAATCGCCCTCGCTACCCTGTGCCTCGTCACGGATTATGATTGCTGGAAAACCGACGAAGCAGCCGTCGATGTCGCAGCCGTCATCGCTAACCTCCATGCGAATTCCGCCCTCGCGAAAGCGATCATCTCCACCATCGTCCCAAAAATTCCCACGCAAGCAAACTGGCCAGAGCATCACTCTCTCGCCGCGGCAGTTCTCACACCCAAAGCCAATTGGCCCAAGGAAACCTGCCAAAATCTAGCACCTATTATCGCTCCATATCTCTAAATTTGCATGCCAGTCATGGTCTAGCTGATTCTGAAATTTTAGTTGTCACTGCAAGAGCAGCTACATAATCTAAAAAGGTTATTGGATGAAAATTTCGAACGAAATATCGTCCCGTCCCGCTTTGTTAATCCGATAGGAAAAGAACATGCAAAAAAAAACATCATCTGCTAGCCGAGCCAAGAAGCCTCAGCCGGTAGCTAAGGAGGAATCCCCCATTCCTCAAGCGGAAGCTTCCTTTCCTATCATTGGCATTGGTGCATCTGCGGGAGGCTTTGAAGCACTCGAAAAGTTCCTAGCAAACGTCCCTGAAAATAGCGAAATGGCGTTTGTGATCGTCCAACATCTCGAACCCACCCGCAAAGGGATTATGGCGGAACTACTACAACGCTGCACCAAAATGCAAGTGATGCAGGTGAAAGATCAAACCGTGGTGCGACCTAACTGCGTCTATGCCATTCCACCTAACAAAAGTATGTCCATTTTTCATGGCGTGCTTCACTTGTTTGAGCCATCAGCAAAACACGGACATCGTTTACCTATCGATTTTTTCCTCAACTCTCTCGCCCAAGACCAGCAGCAAAAAGCGATCGGTGTGATTCTATCAGGCATGGGCTCTGATGGCACTCAGGGTCTGATTGAAATCAAAGCGAAAGGCGGCCTCGCAGTCGCACAAGAACCCACCTCCGCAAAGTTCGACAGCATGCCACGCAGCGTGATCAATACCGGATTAGCGGACATTGTAGCTGCTGCAGAAGAATTACCCGGCCAAATCATCAACTACCTAAAAGTCGCGCACCATGCCGCAGCGGACACATCAAGTAGCGAAGCTAGTATGCGCAGTGCCGTTGAAAAAATTCTGATCCTGATGCGCAGTCGCACAAGTCACGATTTTTCCTACTATAAGAAAAATACCCTGTATCGTCGGATTGAACGCCGCATGAGCATTCACCAGATCGATAAAATCTCAAGCTACGTCAGATTTGTAAGCGAGAACCCAGAGGAGTTGGATCTGCTTTTCAAAGAACTCCTCATCGGCGTTACGGGGTTTTTCCGCGACCCAGAGGTATGGAAGTTACTGCATGACAAAACCCTACCCGAACTACTCGCCAACCATCCCACGCGTTTGTTGCGGGCATGGGTCGCTGGATGCTCTACCGGTGAGGAAGCCTACACACTTGCTATCGTGTTCAGGGAAGTGGTTGATGCACTCGCGCCTGAAAAAAGTTTTAAACTACAGATCTTCGCGACCGATCTCGCTCAGGATGCGATCGACAAAGCGCGTCAGGGCGTTTTTTCAGAAAAAATTTCTGCAGATCTTACACCTGAGCAATTGCGACGTTACTTCACGAAACAAGAAAGCAGCTACCGCGTGCGTCCTGAAATCCGTGAAATGGTGATCTTCACAACTCACAGTGTCATCATGGATCCACCTTTCACCAAGTTGGATATTCTCAGTTGCCGTAATCTTCTGATTTATTTAGCTCCTGAGATTCAGAAGAAACTCTTTCCGCTATTTCATTACAGCCTCAACCCAAACGGCATCATGATCCTTGGGAATGCCGAAAGCATAGGTCAGTTCACTGGATTGTTTAGCACCGTCAGCGCAAAATCTCGGATTTATAAACGGATCACCTCTACCGTGTGGCCGGAACCCATTGAGTTTCCATCCTCTTTTGCTTCCGCATTATCGGATACTAGTGAGGCAATGGATGGCCGGAAACCCATTCGGAATCTCCAGAATCAAACCGATCAATTGATCCTTCGGCGCTATGCTCCTCCATCGGTGCTAGTGAATGAATCGGGAAACATCATCCTCATCAGCGGCAAAACCGGTAAATATCTCGAACCCGCAGCTGGTAAAGCAAACCTAAATATATTCGCGATGGCTCGCGATGGGCTGCGACATGGATTAACATCCTCCTTTCAAAAAGCCCTACACCAAAAAGGCCCGGTTTCCCTGTGCGGTTTGAAAATCGATACCAACAGCGGCATCCAACACGTGAATTTGATTGTTGAACGACTTGATTCATCTGAATCGCTCGCTGGCATGGTGATGATCGTTTTCTGCGATATCGAACCTCCGGTTGAAACGAAATCCAAGGGCAGCAAGATTAAGGACAACACAAAAAATTCGCGCCTCGAGGAGCTTGAGTCAGAACTACGCCAAAACCGCGAAGAACTGCGCAATATGCGAGAGCAAATGCAAACCACGCAAGAGGAGCTCAGATCATCTAACGAAGAGATGCAGTCCAGCAACGAGGAGATGCAATCCACCAACGAGGAACTCACGACCTCGAAAGAGGAATTGCAATCACTCAACGAGGAATTGCAAACGGTTAATTCCGAGTTACAGGGCCGACTCGACGAGCTTTCACTAACCAACAACGAAATGCGGAACCTGCTCAATAGCACGGAAGTCGCCACCGTTTTCCTCAACAAAGAACTCAAAATCCGACATTTCACAACGCAAGCAGCGAAGATCACCTCTCTGATCCCAGGAGATGTGGGTCGGCCCATCTCCGACATCGCGTGCGATCTCCTTTATCCCGAGCTGTGTGAAGATTCTCGTGAAGTTCTGCGTAAGCTCGGTTTAATAGAGAAATCTATCTGCACCAGCGACGGACTTTGGTATAGCGTACACATCATGCCCTATCGCACCGATGACGATCGCATCGATGGCGTGGTCGTTTCTTACTGGGACATCAGTGTCGCTAAAGCTCTGGAAATAAAAGAGCAGACAAAGCAAGTCGCCTTAGAAAACCGCCTCGCCGAAAAATCCACGGAACTAATCAAAGCCAAAGCAGATCTCAAAGCTGCGCGCAAAAAATCGCGAGATAACACCCAAAAACCACGGTAAAAAAACTCATTCTTCATGCCTGCAAAACCCAAGCCAGATGAAAGCTCTGTCACATTGCGTAGCCGTGCCGAAAAACTTGTCACGAAAACGGCCAAAGTCTTCGCTGATGACGATGCACGGCGGATGCTCCACGAACTTGATGTTTACCAAATCGAACTTGAATTGCAGAACGCTGAACTCCTCGCCGCACGCGAGGAATCGGAAGCGCTACTTAGTAAATACACCGAGCTCTACGATTTCGCACTAGTCAGCTACCTAACGCTTGCAACCGATAGCTGCATACAGCTAGCAAATCTAGCCGCTTCCACTTTAGTCGGCATCGAACGCTCGAATTTAATCGGTCGATCATTTGCGATGCTCATCGCCCCAAAACAGCGAGCCGATTTCAAGGTCTTTCTAAAGCATGTTTTTTCAACGGGAATCAAAGAATATGCAGAATTTGAACTAGTGACCACGAACCATTTACCTCGTATCATTAGCATCAATGCCCAGTGCTCTCCTTGTGGATTACTATGCCAGATCATGATTCTGGACATCACTGATCGAGTAAAAGCGCTGGAGCAGATGCGCGTCTCGGAAATTCGTTACCGCCGTCTATTTGAAGCGGCGCATGATGGTATTCTTCTCATTGATCCGGGCAGTCATCAGATCTTTGATGCTAACCCGTTTATGACTCGGTTGCTGGGCTACTCACGAGATCAGTTGATTGGTAAGGAACTATTTGAAATCGGACTCATCAAAGACGAAGTGGCCAGTCGGGAAATGTTCCGTAAACTGAAAAAGAACCACGAAGTTCGCTATGAAAATCTAATATTAAAGAGCGATTCTGGACGCCATCAGCAAGTCGAGGTCATTGCTAATCTCTATCAGGAAGACGACCACTCAGTCATCAAATGTAACATCCGTGATATCACCCTACGCAAACAAGCCGAGGAGCTATCTTCTCATAACTTGAAATTAAAAAAAGAAATCATACGCAGAGAAAAAATTGAAGAAGCACTGCGTGCACAGCGTAAAGAACAAAGCGTTCTCTTGAAAAAATCGCGCCTACAGCAGAGACAATTGCGTGAACTGTCACACCGCAACCTTCATGCCCAAGAAGAGGAACGGAAACAAATCAGCCGCGAGTTACACGATGTCATCACTCAGACATTGGTCGGTATCAATATTCATTTATCCGTCCTCGACCAGGCGAATATCGCCGATCCCATCATGTTCAAGCGGCAAGTTTCCAAAACGCAGTCGCTTGTCAAAAAGGCGGTGCTCATCATCCATAATTTCGCCCGAGAACTGCGCCCTACCTCACTCGACGATCTGGGGCTAATTCCAGCACTCCAAGCATTCATGGAAAAATTCATGGCAGACTCCGGTATCCGTGCCAGCCTCACAGCCACCGCGAAGGTCGACCGATTGGAATGCACAGTGCGCACGACGCTATATCGCATTGTCCAGGGTGCGCTCACAAATGTCGCCCGCCATTCCAAGGCCAGCCGTGTTAAAGTCACTATTAGAGCGCTGGAAAAGGTCATACACTTGACCATCAAAGACAATGGACAAGGTTTCCAAGTCGTCGGAAATGCTGGATCGAAAAAGAAAAGCCGACTCGGCCTCATCAGCATGAAAGAACGCGCAGAAATGATTGGCGGGTCTCTCCATATAGAATCCACACCCGGCGGACACACCACCGTGCGGGTGGAGATTCCGGTGAAATGAGGTGAAAAGAAATCTTTTCTGCGTGACCGCCGCGCCGCTCCCACCTAGAACCGTTGCACAGCAATGGCAGGAAAGCTCACATACCAGCAAGCAGGAGTCGATACGCGGAAAGCCGCAGCACTCGTCGGTGACATCAAAACTCACGTTAAACGCACTCAACAAAAGCGGAAATTACTCGGCGCATTCGGTCTCTTCGCCGCTTGTTATGATCTTTCCGAATACAAACATCCGGTCATCGTTACCGGTTGTGATGGGGTTGGAACCAAACTTGAAGTTCTCCTCGAAAAAGATCTGCTAGAAATCGCCGGCAAAGATCTCGTCGCCATGTCAGTGAACGACATCCTCACCACCGGCGGTGATCCCCTGCTCTTTCTCGACTACATCGGCATCGCCGCGCTCGATGAAGATAAAATCACCCGCGTCATTAGCGGCATGGCAGATTACCTCGAAGCTTGTAACTGCATCCTCGCTGGTGGCGAAACCGCAGAAATGCCAGGCATCGTCCCTGTCGATGTCCTAGAGCTTTCTGGCTTCTGCATCGGTTGTGCCGAAAAAGAAAATCTCATCGATCCCACCACGCTCGCCATCGGCGATGTCTTGATCGGTTACAAATCTGATAGCATCCACGCCAACGGTTGGTCACTTGTCCGTCGCGCACTTGCCGAAATGGCACCTGGCACGGTTACCGATGAAGAACTCACCTCATGGCTCCAGCCAACCCGCCTTTATGATGATGTTGTCAACGACCTCAAAAAATCTGGCGTAAAACCAAAAGCGATGTCGCACATCACCGGTGGCGGCCTCCCAGAAAACCTCGAACGCCTGTTCGTGGGCATGGGCGCAGATCTTGAAATCCCTCAGTGGGATCTGCCCGGAATCGAGAAGCTCCTCGCTCAAGTAGATGCAGAAGATCGCTTCCATACCTTCAACATGGGCATCGGCTGGGTCGCTATCGTCAGCGAAGACAAGGTCGAGCAAGCCCTCAAAGCCGGCCCAGGAGGACATATTCTTGGGAAAATGGTTGCACAAGAAGGCGTGAGAGTGAAAGTGAAGCCGTGAGCCGAAACCTACTCAGTTTTTCAGCACATTACATTAAAGCATGAGCGATTTTCTGAAGCATGAATGTGGCATCGCAGCAGTGCGGTTGCGGAAGCCCTTGGCCTATTACTACGATCGCTACGGCACTTGTTTGTGGGGCATGAACAAACTTTTCCTCCTCATGGAAAAGCAACACAATCGCGGTCAAGACGGCACCGGTATCGGCTGCGTGAAGCTCGATGTGCCCATGGGCAAACCTTACGTGCATCGTCGCCGTGGGATTGAAGCCGATGCACTCGCCCAAATTTTCCGCAAGGAAGTGAAGGCGTTTTATAAAATGGATCGCAAGGGGACACTCGATAAAAGCAACCCTGATAGCGTGAAAACCCATTTCGACTTCGGTGGAGAAATCCTCATGGGGCACCTGCGTTACGGCACCAGTGGCGAATTCGATGAAGGTTCCTGCCATCCTTACCTTCGCCGCAGCAACTGGCCCACACGCACGCTTATGGTCATGGGCAATTTCAACATGACCAATGCGATGGAGTTGAACAAAACCCTCATCGACCGCGGTCAGCATCCCGTTTTCGGGACGGATACTCAAACGGTCCTCGAAGAAATCGGCTACCACCTCGACGAGGCACATACCAATCTCTACCACAAACTCCGCGACCAAGGCATGGCCGGTGCGGATATCCCTGAACACATTTCAGCTGCACTTGATGTTCCAGATCTCATCGCTCAGTCAGCTGAACCATGGGATGGCGGCTATGCCATTTGTGGAGCAATCGGTAACGGCGATATGTTCGTCATGCGTGACCCACGCGGCATCCGCCCCTGCCACATGCTTATCACCGATGAAGTCATCGCCTTTGCTTCTGAGCGAGTGCCATTGATGACCGTTTTCGAGGCCAGTGCAGATCAGGTTAAAGCCATCGATCCCGGTTCAGTCATTACCATCAAAGCCGATGGATCAATCTCCGACGTGCAATTCCACACGCCACAGAAATTCACTCCCTGCTCCTTCGAGAAAATCTATTTCTCCCGTGGTAATGATCCACAAATCTATCGCGAGCGCAAAGCGATGGGCTCCGCCTTAGTGGATCAAGTCATGCAATCGATTGGCGAGTCGTTTGATAAAACCGTTTTCTCATTCATCCCGAATACCGCAGAAACCGCATACCACGGCATGATGGACGGCCTACGTTTGTATCGTCGCCAACAAGTGCGCATGGCGATTCTCGACTCGGTCGAAAAGGGCACGCTCACCCCTGAAAAGGTAGATGATCTTATCCTGCGCAACTGGCCACGTGGCGAAAAAATTGCGCACAAAGACATCAAGATGCGGACGTTTATTTCTCAGGAAAAGGGTCGCGATCAACTCGTATCCCACGTTTACGATATCACTTACGGTGCCGTTAAGCCCGGAGATAATCTGGTGGTCATCGATGACTCCATCGTCCGCGGCACGACCCTGAAAAAATCCATTCTCAAAATTCTCGCCCGCACCGAACCGTCCAAAATTGTGATTTGCTCGACGGCCCCACAGATCCGCTACCCGGACTGTTACGGTATCGACATGTCAGAACTCGGCAAGTTCATCGCGTTCAACGCCGCCGTCGCCCTACACCGTCGTGCGGGTCGCCAGCACTTGCTCGATGACATTTACGAGCAATGCAAAAAAGAACTCAAAAAAGCTCCAGCCGATCGTATCAACCGCGTGCAAGGCGTTTACGAAGCTTTCACAGCTGAGGAAATTTCTGAGGAAATTAGCCGCATGGTTTATCCTGATGACATCGATTGGCACGGCAAGGTCGAAGTCATTTATCAAACTATCGAAAACCTTCGCGCTTCGATCAAAGGCCCATGTGGCGACTGGTATTTCACCGGCAACTATCCAACTCCAGGCGGATACTACATGGTCAATCAGGCCTACGTCCGCTGGTTCGAAGGAGTCGGTGGACGAAGCTACGATTTGCTGTGATCACGCTCCTCTGGCACTCATCAACTATTTTTCAAATGATGATCGACGCTTGCCTGAACCGATATCGTCGATGTTGATTTTTGATTTGAAAGAAAATCACCTCACTGATGCGCATCTTGATTCTTCATTGAATTTCTGAGCAAATCCAACATCAATGAGAAAAAATAAGACTAAGATTTTGTCGATTTGATGGAATGTATGGGTTGAAAAATCAATCAACTGAACCATGCCTAGGTGGAAATTTTCTATCTTGCCTCAAATTCGATATCGATCCCAAGATCAGCAACAAATCCGATGCATCGTCTCATTATTTCCGTTTACCTCCTCATCTCTTGTTTAGCTGGGGCTGCGGAATTTCGCACTTGGTCAAACCTAGATAAAAGCAAAAATTTCGAAGCTGAATACGTTAGCAGCAACGAAAATCAAGTCACGATGCGTCTCAAAAATTCCAAGAGCATCACGCTGGAGATAACTGAACTCCACATTGATGATCAACTATGGATCAAACAGCATTATCCAGCTGGAAGCGATGCCGCCGTGAATAAGAATCTTAAACAAATCGATGAAACCGCCATATTCGATACCGTCGTTTTTGGTGACGATCGTGATACGGTTAGCGAAAAACTCTATGCAAGCAAACTCGTCACAGCAAATGTAGCACCAACACACATTGGACGGACTGGCCTAAATAACGTTTTTTTCACTCGCGATAAAATCGCTGGGATGACTTGTTCCCTAACTTTCAACTGGAATTCAGATGGTGGACTCACGGAGGTTTCATTGCAGTCAGAAAATATAAGCGCCCAAGAATATTTAACTACTCTCAAAAGCAGCTGGCAGGAGTTTGAGAAATTAATCATCTTCATCTACGGCAAACCAAAGAGTATCACCGCAATGCCAAAGGCCAGCGATCTACAAGACGATCAAATGCTTGCTAGCGAAGTATGGAGACTTGATCAGGGCGGTAGTATTTTACTCGGAACCGCAAAAATGGACGGCCATTATCAGATCGTTATCAAATTTACCCAAGAGGTATATTAATCATTCTCCAACCATGCCGGAGCTACCTGAAGTCGAAACCACGCGTTTAGGTATTTCACCTCATCTCATCGGTCAAAAAATTCGTGAAATCATCGTTCAGCGTCGCGATCTACGCTGGCCAGTTTCTAAAAACTTAACAGAACTGGAAGGTGCAACTTTTGTTTCGGTAAAACGAAGATCCAAATACCTGTTATTAGAAACCGATACCCATGACGTGATATTGATTCACCTCGGCATGTCGGGAAGTCTTCGCATCATTTCTCCAGGCGAGACTTGGAAGAAACACGATCACATCGGAATCACTATCGGAAACAACTTACAACTACGTTACCACGATCCACGTAGGTTCGGCTTAGTCATGCGGGTTGCCGTTTCTGAAATGAACACTCACTCGCTACTAAAAAACCTCGGCCCAGAACCGCTTGAATCCAATTTCACCGCAGCCCATCTGCATGCAGCGCTTCGTGGAAAATCCATCCCTATCAAAGTTGCAATTATGGATGCAAAAATCGTGGTTGGTGTAGGTAATATCTACGCCTCCGAGAGCTTGTTCCGTTCCGGCATCCATCCCCTCCTGCCATCATATAAGCTCACAAAACCCCGTGCCGAAAAGCTCGTCATCGCGATCCGTGAAGTTCTAACAGAATCGATCGCCCAAGGAGGCACCACCCTACGGGATTTCCTGAAATCCGATGGTGAACCAGGCTATTTCAAACAGCGCTTGTTCGTCTATGGAAGAAAAGACGAGCCGTGCCGTATTTGCGGGATACCTATTTCCAACCAAGTCCTCGGACAAAGAGCCACCTATTGGTGCAGCAAATGTCAGAAGAGATGAACAAAAGGTCCGTGATTTTCAATCGCGCCTGCAACGGCGCTCAGCGCAGTGTCCATAGATGCTTTAAATGCAGATCCTAAAAAGGTAGGGCTGCCTCGCCGCTGACGTAGTTTCCTAAAAAAACTCACCGCTTGCATGCCATGTGCTCAAACCCTTGGGCTTTTCCGGATGTGGGATCGGCGGAAGCTTCACGTCTTTGTAAATATCCAAATAGGATTTCGGCGAAACGAACGGCAAGTGATACTTGAAAAAACCACTGCAAAAAAACGGCTCTTTCTTACCCGCCAAATCACCTAACTGCCCACTCGCCACCAACCAATCGATCGCCGTAGAATGGATATATTCCGCCCCAAAGGACTTTAGCTCAGGCCTAAATCATTCACACAAATAAGTAGGACATTCGGTTTTCCGCCCATCTCAGTCAGCAATAATACCAAAAGTAATAAAATATTCTGAACATGAAATCTCTGGTGAAACGCTTGCTGAATTACGTAAAAAGCATGATGGGAACAGTAATCCCTACATCCCAAAACCACAAAAACGATCGAAATATCTCAAATAGCCCAAAATCACCTGCCTTCATTTTTAAGGAAAATCCCATTTCAATTTTGCCAAACCCCACCCATCATCCCCGCGCATGCTAACGATTCTCATTACAGGAAAGTCCGGCCGAATGGGCTTGGCTGTCGCCGAGGCCACCAATGCCAATCCAAGAGCCATCATCGCCGCGACTCACGACGCAGGTGAGGACCTTGATGCTGCCGTCAAAGCAGCAAAGTGCATCATCGATTTCACCGTTCACTCATTCTCCACCACTTTGGTCGAAACTGCACTACGCCATAAAGTAGCCTTGGTGATGGGAACCACAGGTCACACCGATGCAGAACTCGCGACCATCCACGCCGCTGCGAAAGTGATTCCGATCGTTCACGCGCCAAACTTCTCCGTCGGCGTCAACACCCTGTTCTGGCTAACCAGCCAAGCGGCACGTATTTTGAAACAAGACAGCTTCGATATCGAAGTCACAGAAATGCACCACCGTCACAAAATCGATGCTCCATCCGGAACCGCCCGCCGGCTCTTGGAAATTCTCAATGAAGAAACTGGCACTTCTTACAAAGATGACATCGCACATGGTCGCTTCGGTAACATCGGTCCTCGCAAGCCTCGCGAAATCGGCATGCACACTCTACGCGGTGGCGATGTGGTCGGAGATCATACCGTCATGTTCGCTGCCGATGGTG
>JBILMI010000207.1:0-3582 GCA_044375585.1 Luteolibacter sp. | reverse complement strand
TCCGCGCAAAGGCTGGAACGGAAGTTCTCGCAGTGCACTCGAATCGGCGTGGTGCCTATGGGCCAACTCCGTTGATCGTGACCAAAGCGGCTGGCAGTGGGAAAGTTTTGTTCATGGGAATCGATTCTGCATGGCGCTGGCGCCGTGGTGTTGAGGATCTCTACCACTACCGTTTCTGGGGTCAAGTGGCACGTTGGATGAGCTATCAGCGCAACATGGCTACGGGTCAGCGCATCAGAATGTTTTTCACTCCAGAGCGTCCTCAACCGGGTGCGACGGTTAATTTGAATGCCAACGCGTTCGATCAAAACGGCGCTCCTCTTAAAGAAGGTGCAGTCAGCGTGGACATCACCTCACCAAGCGGCGAAGTGCGCCGCATCGAGCTGCAGAAGAACGAATCTGAGTGGGGAGCTTATTCAGGACGTTTCAAAATCAATTTGCCTGGTGAGTGGAAATTGCGCGCGATCACTGCCGCATCGCCAGATATTCCGACCGAGACCACGATGATTGCGCAGGGCGTGGATATTGAGAAAACCGGCCAACCCGCACGTGTCGATGTCCTGGAAGAAATCTCCCGAGTTGCCAGAGCACGCACCATTTTACCGCAACAACTGGCGGATTTAATTTCTGAAATCGACGCCTTACCGGAACCTAAGCCTCTGGAAAATCGGATACCGCTATGGTCGCATTGGGCGACTTTGATGGTCCTGGTCGTCCTGCTTAGCCTGTTTTGGGCGGGTCGGAAATTAAACGGAGCTTTCTGATTTATCGCAGGATTGCGCATTCCCGCCTTGCCATTCGCTGGAAAAGGCTGCATAGCCCCGCCCCTAAAGCCTCTAATCGCCTCATTTTATGTCATTGAAAATTCGCAACCTCGCCATCATCGCCCACGTTGACCATGGGAAAACCACCCTCGTCGACCAACTCCTCCAAGCCGGCGGCACCTATCGTGAAAACCAAGCCACTCAAGAGCGTGCGATGGATTCCATGGATCTTGAGAAAGAAAAGGGCATTACCATCAAAGCGAAAAACACCGCGATTCTCTGGGAAGGTTACACAATTAACATCGTCGATACCCCTGGCCACGCCGACTTCGGTGCCGAAGTAGAGCGCGTGATGAAAATGGTGGACGGAGTTTTGCTCGTCGTCGACGCAGCAGGTGGCCCACAAGCCCAGACACGTTTCGTGCTTCGTAAAGCTCTTCAAGAAGGCCTTAAGCCTATCGTGGTGGTGAACAAAGTTGACCGCCCGCTTTCCAATCCGCTCAAAGTGCACGATCAAGTGCTTGAGCTTTTCCTCGACCTCGATGCGACCGAAGAGCAGTTCGAGGCTCCTTTCTGCTACGGCTCTGCTCGTGACGGTTACTTCATGGATCATCCAGATGATGAGCGTAAGGATTGTATCCCGCTCCTGAAAAAAATCATCGAGTTCATTCCTGAGCCAGCAGCTGATCCAGAGGCTCCTTTCCACATGCTCGTTTCTAACATCGAGTGGGACAGTTTTGTTGGCCGTGTGGCTGTCGGAAAAGTCCTCGGTGGTGCTGTGAAAAAAGGCGACACCATCTGGCTTCATCGCAAAGATGGCACCAAGCAACAATCCAAGGTGATGAAAACCTTCACATACTCCGGTCTTGCAACTGAAGACTCAGAAGGTTGCGGCGCAGGCGGTATCGTCGGCATTGCTGCAGGTATCGAAAACATCGATATCGGTGAAACCCTCGCCGCTTCTGCAGATCAAAAAGCACTTCCTTTCGTAGAGATTGATCCACCAACCGTTTCCATGGAGTTCTCCATCAACGACGGCCCACTCGGCGGAAAAGAAGGCAAGCACGTGACCTCACGCGCCATCCGTGAGCGCTTGATGCACGAAATCAAAACCAACGTTTCTCTCCAAGTTGAAGACACCGACCAAGCGGGTGTATTCAACGTTTCCGCTCGTGGCGCGATGCAAATCGCCGTTCTCGTGGAGCAGATGCGCCGCGAAGGTTTCGAAGTCTGCGTTTCTCGTCCGACCGTGATTTATCGTCGCGACGAAAACGGTAAACTTCTTGAACCATTCGAGACTCTCTACATTGAATCTCCAGGTGACTACACGCAGGGCATTTTAAAAACACTCATCAACCGCAAAGGCATGATGGAAAACATGGAGACCGAGCCTTCAGGCGAAACTCTTATCACCGCTCTCATCCCGACCCGTGGTTTGATTGGTTTCGAAACGGAAATCGTCAACCTCACTTCTGGTCACGGTATCATGTCGCACCTATTCCGTGAGTATGGCCCACACGCAGGTGAGATCGTCACCCGCACCACAGGAACTCTCGTTTCCATGGAAGCCGGTGTTGCGACTACCTATTCACTGCAAGCTCTTGAAGATCGCGGAGTTCTCTTCGTAGGTCCTAACGATGCGATCTACGGTGGTATGCTCGTCGGGGAAAACCCACGCGTTGGTGATATGCCTGTTAACCCGGTTAAAGAGAAACACCTCGATAACATGCGTTCATCCGGCAAAGATAAAACCTCCAAGCTCACTCCTCCGATCCGGTTTTCTCTTGAGCGCGCCATCGAATACATCGATGCCGATGAGCTCGTTGAAGCAACTCCTCAGAACATCCGACTTCGCAAGCGTATCCTCGATGAAGGTGCGCGCAAGCGTGCGGCAAAAGGAGTCAAAGGTGAAGATCGCAGTAAGCGATAAGTAAGTTTATGGTAGGGTCATTTTATCAAAATGACTCTACCGACTTCTCCCCATGTCCACTCATCTCATCCGCATTTCCGAAGTGTTCTCTCCGTTGATTGGAGAGATTCTTGGAATCCTTGCGGTGGATAAAGTGAAGAGACTCGGTAGCGAGTATTACCTGATTCAAACCGAAGCAGAGGAACGGATTAAAGATTCAGCTGCGACGCGGTTTATTCGCTTCCATGTTCAAATCGAACATTCATGGCCATGTAATCCGGAAAAGATGGAAGGGTTTATCGAAAAGGCCGCACAGACGATTTATTACAAATTCGAAAGCCGGAATCCGCAGACGATCTTGGTAGGTCAGCTCGATCCCGGTGCGCCGAAGCGTTATTACAAAGCTCTCGCATCAAACCTAAGAGGGCGGGCTTTGCAAGTTTTTGAACTACCTGACAACGCGCCGAAATCGGCAGAAGAACAAGATCCTAAAAAAGAAACTTTGTTTTGTTGGGTTGGTAAAGAAGGTCTCTACTGCGGTATCGCGACACCTCTCGAAGCAGGTGGAATTCATCCAGGTGGGACAAAATACATCGCACAAAACGCCGACGACACCGTCAGTCGAGCAGGTGCGAAGATCGCCGAGGGTCTGCATTTCCTCTCGATGTATCGGCCTCTACCGCGTGAAGGCGCGCATTGGTTAGAACTCGGTGCAAGCCCGGGTGGGATGACTTCTGAGTTGTTGATGCGGGGCTACGAAGTTTCTGCGATCGACCGCGCACCACTCGACAAGCGCCTCGCGAATCATCCTAAATTGAGTTTCCTTCGCGAGGACGTGGCTGAGTTTGTTCCGCCACGCGGGATTCGTTATGACGCGATCCTTTCCGATATGAACGGCGCACCACGTCA
>JBILMI010000206.1:0-3583 GCA_044375585.1 Luteolibacter sp. | reverse complement strand
GCGCAAGAGCTAGGGGTCGATTTCCGGCCATTTATCATCACGATCACGATCGCTGCATCATGTGCGTTCGCGATGCCGATGGGATATCAGACCCACATGATGGTATATGGACCCGGTGGATATAAGTTCAGCGATTATATCCGTATGGGAATTCCTCTTAATATCATTGCTTGGGTCGTAACCTGTCTTTTGGTGCCGCTGATCTGGAAATTCTCCTGAAATTTTTTCCTTCGCGCATTGGCAGGATTCGATCTTATTTGTGTGTATTGGATTTTGATTTTCCAGAAAGTTTCCTGCTGTTGCCTTTGTTGGTTCTGGTCGGATGGTTTTGTCCTAAATTGGGTTTGTTTCGTCCTCTATGTGTGGTGGCTCTACTTTTATGGGTCGCGATGCTTTCAGGGCCAAAATTAATCGAACATTAGAATGCACTAGAGTTGATTGTATTGTTAGATTGTTCTGATTCAACTGAGGATTAAATTGATAAGGGTCTACCGGAGTGGACGCGGTTTTTGGAGGGGGCCAAGCCAGAGAGAAAAGATAAACTACGTTTCATGAATTACGCGGCGGAAGTTGCGGAGGCTGAGATAGATGGATCTTCAATCACAGGTTCTCGTAAGCAGACAAGAACCGGCTTTGTATTATCGAATGTGATGGCGCAGGTAGATGAACAAATGCCGACCCGTGTTCTTATATTTACTGATGGATATTCAACTGAGCATTTGAACGAAGCTGCGGAGCAAATGAAGAAGCGAGGCATACCGCTGGATTATCGCTTGATACCTGAGAAGAGCATCGAAGATGCGCGTGTGGCGCGGTTTCAATATCCGGAACGAGTGCAGGTAGGTGAGCCCTTTTTGATTTCTGTTTTAGTCCGTTCTAATAAAGAAGAACTGGATCCAAGTGCTTATTGACGACCCAGTTACTGGAGCATTTGGACAGGAAATTCTGGCAATAACTCTAAATTGATTAAGATAGGGTCTTGCAAACTTCGGGAATGATCTTTAAGCCCTGCACGTCATGTCTAAAGCTGGAGCAATTGATTTCCCAAAAACTGGTTACGAAGCAGTCATTTTTGACTGCGATGGAACACTTGTTGATTCCATGCCTGCTCACTTCGATGCATGGTGTGAGGCACTCGCTATTTACGGCGCAGGTGGTATTTTCAAAGAGGATGTCTTTTTTGCCATGGGTGGTAGGCCGACCCGTGACATCGTCGTCGATCTCAATGAAGAATATGATTTGAAGCTCGATCCAGATGCCGTCGCGCTGGCAAAGCGGGATGCTTATTTGAAAAAACTCCATTTGGTTCAGTTCATTGATGAAGTCGCGGATTTTGCTAAATCGCTCAGAGGTAAAATGCCTCTTGCTGTGGCTTCCGGTGGTTCACGGCATGTGGTTGAAAAAACCTTACATCTCTTAGACTGCTCCGACTGGTTCGATGAAGTCGTTACCGCTGATGACGTTTCCAATGGTAAGCCTGCACCTGATATCTTCCTCAAAGCAGCAGAATTGCTCGGCGTTGCTCCAGAAAAATGCCTCGTGATCGAAGATGCGCCTCCGGGTGTGATCGCAGCTTTAGCAGCCGGAATGCAGGTCGTTACGGTTCCTATGCCGATGCTGGTGAAGGATTGATGTGAGGCAGAAGATGGCCGCTACTGTGGCAAATCCACCCAGCATCCTTTTTCGTTGGACTTGATGGGATGCTCGGCGAGTTGAACTGCTTTTGCTCCTTCTGGCGGGGTTTTTTTGAAAGGGCTATCGATCTGCATGGTGAGGAGATCATCGCGGCGGACGCGGACGTTCCGTGAGGAGTTGAACTGGCAAGTGACGATTCGATAGAAATTTATAACATTAGTGCAATTATCCAAATTATTTACATGCAAACTTTATTTCTTCGTTAGTGGAATTTTTTGTCATGACATCTGGGAGGGTTTGCGGAAGATAAAGCCATGTACGAAGCGACAGGTAAAATTAAAGTGATCTACGATACGCAGTCTTTTCCTAGTGGATTTTCCAAGCGGGAATTTGTGGTGACGACGGCGGATAGTAAATATCCGCAGGATTTAAAATTCGAGGTAGTGAAAGATAAGTGCGCAATCTTGGATAACTACAAAGAAGGTGCAGATGTTGTTGTGAATTTCGATGTCCGTGGCAACGAATACAACGGCAAATACTACGTGAACTTATCCTGCTGGAAGCTTTCTGGTGGATCGGGTGGAGGAGGTCGCAACACTGAATACTCCCAAGAGTCATCGGGTGGCAATGAACCATCGCCTGAAGATCTTCGTAAGACGGATGATTTTGATGACGATATTCCGTTTTAACAACGGGGTGGGCTAACTAGGCGTGAAGAGACTTAATCACGAAAAGTAAGAATGACACGAAAGGAAATAGCTGAGAATATATAGGCTCAGCATTTCATTTTTCAGATTTCGTGACCTTCGTGGTTAGATAAATGATTCAGCCATCTGACTTCCGAATCGTGCGTAGAGCTCGTTTTGCTTGCTGGAATTTTCTAGCAGGTCATTCGCGAGGGTGATTTTTTCGGGTTCGAAGATCGTTATGGTGGATGAGCCTCCAAATGCGAAGTAGCCTTTCTCTGCAGCTTTTTCGACGCGTTGGTTAGGAGTATAGGTCTGATGGATGGAGCCGACGCAGGTAGCTCCGATTTCAAGGAGCAGAATCGTGCCGAAATCTTCAGTTTGAAGCTGGGTGAGGGTGCGCTTATTGGTCCAGAGATACGAAAGCTTATTGGCAAGGGCGATGGGTGAAACAGAAAATAGAGGGCCTGGAATGGTGCGAGTTTCTGAGGGGATACCTGCGGCCGGAAAATGGAAGCGGTGATAATCGACCGGACAGAGCCGCGAAAGCACGAGTGAACCATGGGCATACTTTGCAGCAAGAGCTGAATCGCCAAGAAGCGCTGGGAGGTCGAAAGTTTGGCCTTTTACGAAGAAAGAATCGATTTTCGAGATGTCGGAAAAACCGAGGTGGCGGCCATCGGCTGGAAAAACGACCGGTGAGGCGGCTATGGGACGGGCTTCTGGCTTGAGTTTGCGGAAAAAAAACTCGTTGAAACTTTTGTAAGAGGAGGGTGGTTCGAGAAAATCGGCAGAATTCATCGCGTATTTCTCAATGAATGGCAGGATTCGGCTTGCGGAATCGGGTTTTGACATGCGTCTCCCATACCATTTCGAGAATCCATGGCGCTTCACTAGCGCATGGAGTGCGAGTTTTCCTAAAGGGTTTCCATAGGTCCAACGGAGGAAGGATTCACCATATACCTGCTCGGTTTCTTGTTCTTGGGAATGTCGGTTAAAATATCGGATCGGTTCCACGTAGGCAGGAAACCCTTTGTGGAAATGAAAGTCAAAGAACTATAAATTAGAAATATGTTGGAGTTTATCAGCGTAGTCTAATTGAATTGAACTTGCGGGCAGTAAAATCCGCGTTTATGTCCCCAAAAATGAAAGCCTTTTCTATCCTCGTCCCAATGATCTGTCTCTCGCTCCTGAGCTGTGAGAAGCCGAAAGAACGCATGCTGGTCGAGGAAATTCGGAAGAAGACCACCAAAGATGTTTCT
>JBILMI010000051.1:0-13655 GCA_044375585.1 Luteolibacter sp. | reverse complement strand
TGTGGAGTATCCAAAAAACTCCAATTCACCTTTGACTGGGCTGCCGTCTTTGGCATCGACGAGGTAGAAGATTTCGCCTTCGGCTGCGGAGCGTTTGAGAAGGACGAGATCGCGCGCCCAGATGACGATCCATGATTTGTTGCCGTCCTGGAGTTCGGATTCTAACAAGTAGCAACCGGGTTTGAGTTTTCCAAGGTCGAGATCGGTGGTGGTTTCGCGATGCTCTGGATTAGGTGTTAGATTTTGTTTCCATGAGCGGATTTCCGCGCCGACATAGCGTTCACGGTCCTTGTCGATGAGGCGGTTGCCGATGTAGCTGTATTGAACTTTCTCGTAGTCAAGTTCGTCTGGATTGGATTCTAGGTAGGCGATGATGTCCTGCATCACCAACTCGTCTTTGACGGCGTTGAGTTTTAGGGAGACTTCTTTGGCGTTGCGGAAGGTGTATGGAACTTCGACGGGTTGAGCGGCGTGGTAGGTGGGTGTGGCTTCGAAGCGACTCCAGTTTCCGGTGATTTGTTTGAGTAGTTCGGTGCGATGGTTTGCGCTTCCTGCTCCGTGTAGTTCGATCACTTCTTTAAGCAAAGTGTTAGCTTCCACAAACTGACTGCGGTTTAGGAAAATTTGAACGAGTTGATCGCCTGCTTGTTGTGCGGGATTTTCTTTATTCATGCGCATTAAGGCGCGTAGGCCGGGGATGAACTGATAATCCTCTCGGAGGGTGAAACGTTTCACCCCACTGGCGAGGCGGGCGATGGTTTCGGTTTCTTTGAGAGTGGATGTTTGGAGGATGCCGTCGCGTTCTTTGACATTGGGCTGGCTCCACCAACCGTAGGATGCGAGGGTGTTAACATCGTAATGATCTCGGCAAAACTGCAACCATTTGAGTTGCTCGGTCATGCCTTCTTTTGGATTGATCCGGGTGATCTCTTTCATGATCCAACGCCACCTTTCACCATCCGACTTAGCTGCTTCCCATGATACTGGAACGTCGATCCAGATCGGGTTGCCATCGGTATCTGAAGGCGCGCCTTCGCTGGTGATGATATCGATGTTTTCTGAATAATCGGGAGTCGCTTTGAGATCGGTCGAAAGGTAAAGCTGCCAGATTCTGCCTGCACCTATTCGGGAATTTGTTAATGCACCTCCGATGCTGCGTAGGACATTGATTTCATCTTCTTCGCCTTTTTTGACAGTGCGAAGGGCTTCCATGAAACATTGTAGCGCGCGGATGCGATCCTGTTCAGCGACTTGCCGATGTTCTCTTCCTCTATCAAATCCACCACGCTGAAATTTGCCATCGAGCAATTGCCCATAGTTGCCAATTCCGAGGAAAGCGTTACCAGCTGCTGCCATGAAATTGGGGTTGTCTTTCTTGCTCTCCGTGAGCTCTACCATCAAGGCGTCGAAATTTTTTGTTTCACGGAGTTTTCCTTGGGAATCGAGCGCTTTATCAAGATCTTGACCTGACTCCTGATCGTTCACTTCACGGAGTAGCTTGATACGAAGCACGTAGGCTTCTTTCCAATTTCCCTGTTTTTCGAGCTCGGCGGCTTGTGTTCTTAAAGCTGGCGCATCAACAGCGAGGGCCAAACCACAGGTTATAAAAAGGAATAGTAGGGGTTTCATAGGTCTAAGCTATGAAACACCTAACTTTATGAAAACTTAGAAGTTTTACTAATTTTATTCTACGGGTAGAGGACATTCTGTTTTATTTACTTTAGTTTCTTTTGAATCGTTCTTTCGGGTTATCCACCCACATGAAAAGGGCTTTTAGGACGTCCTTGAAGTCTTTGCTTAGCTCGTGTTTCTCCCTCTGGATTTGGATATTCTCTTGGTCGGTGGTCTCATTCATTGGGCTTTTTGTGGTGTCCAATTCAGGGAGCGGCACGCGTGTATCAATGGTTTCAATCAGATCGATGACATCCGCGTGGAATTTTACGACGTGTTCGCAGAGTCTGAATGTTTGTTCGGTGAGATGGTCTGCTTCGGCGGCGAATTCCGATTCGGCGGTTTTGAGTCTTAGATCGGCCGCGAGATCGCGGACTTTATCGCTGAGTTGAACCCAAGAGTTTGAGAGATCTTTATCCAGCTCGATTAAATTATTTTTGAGACGCTTGTTCATAATTGAACAATATGAACGATTTGGATAGAAATTAAATGGGGTGTTACCCTAAAGAAAGTGTTGCCGTCTCGTTTAGATCGTTTGCCAAAAGTCCTTGCCGAAACGGGAACTGATCAGGTTTTGGATTTGTGCCGCTCTGCGGAAAGGATTTCACAGTATCGGCCTGAGGACGCCGATTCCGGCGTTGCTCTTCGGTTGCGGATGCTTATCCGCGCCCTTATGGCGCCTTGGACTCGGCATCCACAGGCTCGGCCTTGTCGGCAATGACTTTTGGCAATTACTTTTAGCAATTACTTTTAGCAATTACTTTTAGCAAAAGGTCTAAAAACGTAGGGCGCGAGTGGGGCGGTCGTTTTGCAAAACGATCTTATCGCTCTAATAAAATCGCATCTCCCAGCACGACCAGGTCGATGCGACCTTGCAGGGTTTTATTGAGGAAGGGAGTGTTTTGGGATTTGGACTTCATGAAGTCCTTGGTGAAGGTGGAGGTGGCTTCGGTGTTGAAGAGGGTGAGGTTGGCGGTTTGGCCTTCGGCGATGATTGGGACCTCGAGGGACATCAGGCGGCGGGGCTCTGCGGAGTATTTTTTCACCAGCGTGTCCCAACCGAATTTTCCTTCTTTGACGAAGTAGTGGTAGAGCGAGACCACCGCGGTATCGAGGCCAGTGATGCCGTTTGGGGCGGAGACGAAGTCTTGGGATTTCTCGAAGGGGCTGTGCGGAGCGTGATCCGTGGCGATCATGTCGAAGGTGCCGTCGAGCAGGCCTTCAAGCAGGGCTTCGTTATCGGCTTTGCCGCGCAGGGGCGGATTCATTTTGTAGTGGGTGTCGAAATTGCCGATGTCTTCGTCGGTGAAGAGGAGGTGGTGAGGAGAAACCTCAGCGGTGACTTTTACATCACCACGGGATTTCCACCAGCGGATGGTTTCCATGCCCATTTTGGAGGAGACGTGCTGAATGTGGATGTGGGCGCCGGTGGCGTGGGCGAGGCGGATATCGCGGTCGATGATGATTTCCTCGGCGCAGGCAGGGGATCCGGCGATGCCGAGTTTGTAGGCGGTGGGGCCGTCGTTCAGAGCGCGGGGTCCGGCGAGTTCGGGGACTTCGCAGTGAGAAGCGAAGAACATATCAAATTCAGAGGCGTATTGCATCGTGCGGAAGAGCACCGAAGAGTTCAGGGTGGTGTCGCCATCGTCGGTGAGCATTTTCACTCCGGCGGCGCGCATGCCATCGATGCCTGCCATTTCTTTTCCGTCGCGGCCTTTGGTGACACAGCCGGAGGTGTAGATGGGGATGCGAGAGTTACGTCTTCCGGATTCGAGAACTGCGCTGACAGAAGCACCGGAATCAAGTGCTGGGGAGGTATTTGGCATCATGACGATGCCGGTGATCCCACCGTTGATGGCCGATTCAGAACCGCTGGTGATGTTTTCTTTATGCTCTTGTCCGGGCTCACGGAAATGGACGTGTGCATCGAAAAATGCGGGGCAGAGAACCTGATTTTTGCAGTCGATGACTTTAGCTCCGTCTGCACCTTCTACTGCGGTAATGCCTTTGGCGATTTTTTGAATCACCCCATCGACGATCAGAACATCTGCTGAAATGAGGTCGGGTGAGGATTCAGAGGCGATGCGTGTGTTTCGCAGAAGCAGGTTCATGCGCCGCATCTTAATTTTTAAATCTTAAATCTCAAAGCTCAAATTGAGGTCGGTGAAAATGAGACCATAGGTCTTATAGGACCTATACGACCTATATTGGGCTGCTTCCGCAAAAACGCCCTTAAATTGCTCAAATGGCACGAGCTTTGCTTTAAATTACTTGTCGGTGGAGCCGTCAGATGATTTTTTGTCTCTGCTTCACGCAAAACCAATCGCTAACCCGAATCAAACAATAACTAAAATGGCTAAATACGTATTAGAATACCTCTGGCTGGACGGCTACACACCTGTTCCAAACATCCGCGGCAAATCCCAAGTTAAGGAATTCGCATCTTTCCCTAAACTCGAAGAACTCCCTGAGTGGGGATTCGACGGTAGTTCGACTCAACAGGCGCCGGGCGGTAGCTCCGACTGCGTCCTGAAGCCGGTCGCGATTTATCCGGATACGACCCGTCGCAATGGTGCGATTGTCATGTGCGAAGTTATGATGCCCGACGGCACTCCGCACCCTTCCAACGCACGCGCCACGATCCTCGACGACCCAGGTGCATGGTTCGGCTTTGAACAAGAGTATTTCCTCGTTCAAGACGGCAAGCCACTCGGCTTCCCGCAAGATGGTTATCCTGCTCCACAAGGTCCTTATTACTGTGGCGTAGGCTACAAAAACGTCGGTGACATCGCTCGCACGATCGTTAATGAGCATCTTGATCTCTGCATCGACGCTGGAATCAACCACGAAGGTATTAACGCCGAGGTTGCTAAAGGCCAATGGGAATTCCAGATTTTCGGTAAAGGCTCCAAGAGTGCTGCTGACCAAATTTGGGTTGCTCGTTACCTCCTTAACAGACTTTGTGAAAAATACGGTATCGATGTGGATTACCACTGCAAACCGATCAAAGGCGACTGGAACGGTTCCGGTATGCATGCAAACTTCTCCACGACTTATCTTCGTGAAAAAGGTGGAAAAGCATACTTCGAAGCTCTCATGGCTCAATTTTCTAAAAATGTTGAAGAGCACATCGCTGTCTACGGCCCAGATAACCACCTTCGCTTGACCGGTCTTCATGAGACTCAGTCGATCGACAAGTTCTCCTATGGAGTTGCTGACCGTGGTGCGTCTATCCGTGTTCCACACAGCTTTGTTAAAGGCGACAAATATCAAGGTTACCTTGAAGACCGTCGTCCTAACTCCCAAGGTGATCCATATCAGATCGCTTCACGTATTCTCAAGACGATCTCCGAAGTCCCACTTCCATAAGTTAGCGACTTCGATAGATATTGTTATATTTAAGCCGTCTTTCTTTCTTAGGAAGGCGGCTTTTTTCTTGTAAAATATAGACTTTTTTTAAGTTACATGAGTTAAAACTTGAAACCTTGCTAGATTTCATGGAAACGCTCAGATTCAGCTACAAGGAATGCTAAAAACCTCACAAGATGAAGAATTGGTCTTCACCGGAATTCCCGCATCACCGGGGATTGCAGTGGCGCCTATTCATGTCATCGCCCGTGGCTTTTCAGCTCCTGAGATTTATGAAATCCCAGAAGAGCAGGTTGCGGAGGAACAAGCGCGTTTTCAAAATGCGGTCAACATTACTAAGAAGCAGCTGAAGGATTTACAGGATCGGTTGGAGTCTCTGGCTGGAAATTCGGAGAGTGAGATTTTCGAAGCGCACGTGATGTTGTTGGAGGATAATTCACTGATCAGTCGCGTGATGACAGCGATTGAGAAACGTCAACAGAATGCGGAATACGCGTTCTATGCAGTGATGCAGAATTTCTTGGAAGCGATGCGACGAATTCCTGATGCGTATCTTCGCGAACGCACCGCTGACATTGAGGATGTATCTCAGCGAGTGTTGAGAAATTTTCAAGTTGATGAAGATAGTTGGCACCAAGCTCCAGATGGAACACACATTCTTTTGGCGTATGATTTGTCGCCATCAGACACAGCGTCGATGAACCGCAGACATCTGCTAGGTTTTGCAACTGAGCAGGGAAGTGTGAACTCGCACACGGCGATTCTTGCGCGTTCGTTTGGAATTCCAGCAGTGGTTGGTCTTGAGGCCTCTGTCATTCAAGTCACCGCGTTGACTCCAGCGGTGATCGATGGATATTCTGGAAAACTGATTTTGAATCCAACGCCCGAGACGTTGGATAAATACGCAGCTCTTGTCGCCGACAAGCAGAAGCAAAGTAATGAGCTAGATGCTCGGAAAAACGAAGCGACCGAAACAAACGACGGCCGTGCGATCACGTTATCGGCAAACATCGAGTTTCTCGAAGAGCTTCATCAGGTCAAGGAAAGTGGAGCGAAAGGAGTTGGTCTTTATCGGACGGAGTTCTTGTTATTGAACGGCAACGAAATGCCAGACGAGAACGAACAGTCGATCGCTTATGAGCGAGTTGCGAAAGCAGTGGACGGCGAGATTGTGATCATCCGGACCTTGGATGCTGGTGGTGATAAGCTACCGGTTGAGCCGCTGACTGAGCCGGAGCCGAACCCATTCTTGGGTTGGCGTGGAATTCGCGTTTCTCTATCGCGTCCATCAATGTTTCGCGATCAACTACGTGCGATCTTGCGTGCTAGCGCGCATGGAAAACTCGCTGTGATGTTTCCTCTCGTCTCTGGTTTATCCGAATTGCTTCGTGCTCGAGAAATGCTCAGTCGTTGTATGGATGAACTCAGTGCTGAGGGAATTGCGTTTAATGAAAAAATCCCTGTCGGCGTGATGATCGAAGTTCCATCTGCGGCGGTTTGTGCGGATTTACTAGCTCCACATGTCGATTTCTTTTCGATTGGAACGAATGATTTGATTCAATATACCGTAGCAGTTGACCGTGTGAACCCACACGTCGCAGATCTCTATAAGCCGACTCATCCAGCGGTGATTCGTTTAATCAAAGGAACGGTCGAAGCGGGTCAAGCGCAAGGTATCTGGACGGGTGTTTGCGGCGAGATGGCGGGCGATATTAGGCTGACTCCTTTGCTGTTAGGCCTGGGTGTGGAAGAGCTTTCCGTTTCACCTAAAATCCTTCCAAAAGTCGGGCAGGTGATTCGCTCTCTTAACTACGGTCAATGTCATGCGCTTGCCCAAGAGGCATTGAGAGAAAATCGTTCGCAAAGCATTCTCAATCTTAGTTTGGATTTGGCAAAGCGGTGCTACCCAGATCTGTTAGATTGAGTGTTGCGGTGATGGTGAAAATTCTTGCCTGATTCATCTAACTAAAACGACTTCCTCAAGTGAGAAGGTAGGATGTTGAGTTGCTCTCGGTATTTGGCGACGGTGCGGCGTGCGATGGTGATGCCCTGTTTGGCTAATGCTTTGGTGATCGCTTCGTCTGAAAGAGGTTTTGCTTGGTTTTCTTGCGAGACGAGTTGTTGGATCGCTTCACGGACGCCGGCGTTGGAGACTTCGGCGCCGTCTTCGGTTTGGTAACCCGTGGCGAAGAAGGCACGCATTTCCATCAGGCCTTGTGGAGTTTGGATGAATTTTCCAGCAACGGCACGAGAGACTGTGGTCGCGTGGAGCTGTAATTCATCGGCGATGTCGTTCATCGTCAATGGACGTAAATGGCGCGGGCCATTTTCGAGGAATTCGGTTTGTTGATCGATGAGCTTGTGAGCGATCGCCAGAATAGTTTCTTGGCGAAGCGAAATCGAACGAATCAAACTCCGTCCATCACGGATTTGATCACGGAGAAACGCGCGGGCTTTCGCATCCACTCCAGATTTTCCTATCATGTCTTTATAGAAATCGTTGATGCGTAGTGCGGGTAAATGCTCACCAGTTAGGCGTGCTGACCATTTACCGTCATCATTTCTTTCGATGATGACGTCGGGGAGAATGTAGGGGTTTCCAGTCGGATCAAAATCTCCACCAGGATTGGGTGATAGTCTGCTGATGTTTGAGGCAGCTTCGGTGACTTGATCCACGCTAATGCTCATGGCTTTGGCGATTTGTGGATATCGTTTTCTAGCGAGATCTTCGAGGTGGTCTTTGACGATCTTGTATTCGATCGTTTCTTTTCCTGATGCGCGATCGAGTTGAATGAGCAAGGCCTCTGGTATGCCTGAGGCACCAACTCCAGCCGGATCGAAACTTTGAATGAGGCCCAATGCCTCACGTAGATCCTTGAAGGTGGATGATGAATTGAGTCCGATTTTTTGTAACGGCTCATCGAGAAATCCTCGTTCGTTGATGAAGCCCAGTAGCTCCTCAGCGGCTTTGCGAACGGAAGGCTCGATCAATGAAAGATCGAGTTGTTGTTGAAGATGCTGTTGTAGGCTCTCGGGGGCGACGATGTTGTCGTAAAGTCGCTGGCGGCGCTCTTCATCTTCTTGGGTCCATTGATTATTACGACCATCGAGAATGGATCGATCACGCCAGTCATCTTCTGTTTCGTTCAAATATTCTAGAGAGTCAGGATCATCTGCATCGGGCGACTCTTGGTCTAGCGACTCGATCTCCGTGATATCCTCTAGGGTAGGATTCGTTTCCAGTGCTTGGCGTAACAGTTGGGACAGATCCAAAGTGCTAGCCTGTAAAATCTCCAAGCTCTTGCGCATCTGTGGTGCTAGAGTTTGAGACTGAGATAGAGACTGGAATAGTGAAGCTTCGGCCATTTGGTAGGGAGGAAGAACGCCTACACACAGCTAATCACGTATTCCCTTTGTAATGAAGCATAATTTGTGCCAATTGTGAAATTTATTAGGTTGATTCACAGGTCAGGCCAGAATATGAAACGGAGGAGACGGAGATTGCAGAAGAAGCGGAGGAGTTTTGCACGATCCTTTCGATTTTAGTCTGTCGTCCGAGATAAGAAATCGAACTACGGAAAACATAGGGTGAAGTCTAAAAATTAAGTCAGACAGTAAAGAGCGCAAGCAACCATTCCGTGTATTCAGTGCACTCCGTGGTCCAATTTCTTTTTTTGTCTGCGATCTTTCCTTGCCTCCGTTTCCTCAGCTTTCTCCATCTCCTCCGTTTAAACTTAGGAAGCTAAGCTATTAAGAAGTTTATTGGAAATAACTCACGCCCGCTTGGAAAATTGGCTGCACTTTATTTCCTGGGATATTTTTCGCAACGCCCGCTGAATAACGTTCTGAATGGGCCATTTTCCCAAGGACACGACCGCAAGGAGAGGTGATGCCTTCGACGGCATAGAGCGAGCCGTTCGGGTTGAACGGGTGTTGCATGCTTGGGTTGCCTTGGAGATCACAATATTGAGTGGCGATCTGGCCGTTGGCGGCAAGTTGAGTGATGACTTCCGCTGGGGCGTAGAATTTGCCTTCGCCGTGGGAAACGGGGACGGTGTGGATCGTTCCGATCTCTTGATTGGCAAGCCAAGGAGATGAGTTGTTGGAGATACGTGTTTGGACGTAATGCGAGATATGTCGAGATATGTCGTTGTGGACGAGGGTTGCGGAATTCGTATCGGTGGCGATGACTTTGCCGTGAGTGGCGAGGCCGGTTTTGATCAATGCTTGGAAACCGTTGCAAATTCCGAGGATCAAACCATCGCGATTTTCGAGGAGATCGGAAATCGCATCAGCAACGCGTGGGTTACGCAGGATGGTTGCGATAAATTTTGCGGAGCCATCGGGTTCGTCACCTGCGGAAAAACCACCGGGAACGAAGAGGATTTGTGAAGACTTGATCTGTTCTGCTAGAGCGTGAATGGATTCCTCAATGTGTTTTGCGGAGAGGTTGCGAAAGACTTCGATGTGAGTTTCTGCACCGACGCGTTGAAAGGCGCGGGCAGAGTCGTATTCGGAATTGGTTCCGGGGAAAGCTGGGATTAAAACCTTTGGTCTGATTGACGATTGACGATTTGAAGAAATAGGACTTACAGGACTTATAGGTCCTAAAGGACTTATTTTGGATGATTCAGGCTTGGTTGGGTAGATGGGTTCTAGGGTGGATTGCCAAGCGGTTTGGAGATCGGTTAGAGAATGAGACTCACCGTTTAGGGTGAGGGTTGGTTCTGCGGTGGTTTCACCAATGACGATGGATCCCGGGATTGAATCCGCTGCTGCGTGCTCGATGAGGAAACTGAAATAGGCTGGGTCGGAGAGTGATGTGGGCGGGGCACCGGCGCTCTCTTTGAATCCGATACCGTTGCCGAAGCAGCACTTGACGAGCGCGGCGGGGATGCCTGCTGCTCCGATGTGATGGAGGGAAATGATTTTTCCAGCTTTGTTGAGTTGATGCAGTGCTTCGGCGATTTCCTTGAGGGCTGTGAAATCTGGAAGTCCGTTTGGTAGGATAGGAGTCGATACCACGGAAACCGTCGAATCGGTTTTTTTAAACTCAGGTGAAAGTGCAAGAGAAGCGTATCCCGGTGCGAGCGCGAAGGAAACGAGGGTGGGTGGGACGTCGAGTTCGTTGAACGAACCGGACATGGAATCTTTACCACCGATGGCTGCAAGGCGGAGCTCGTGCTGGGCACGGAAGGCACCTAACAAAGCGGCGAAGGGAAGTCCCCAACGTTTTGCATCATCGCCAAGGCGAGGAAAATACTCTTGGAGAGTTAGGCGGATATCACTGAGGCGAGCGCCAGCGGCAACGGCTTTGCAGACGGATTCAGTGACGGCATATGCAGCGCCATGGAAAGGGGATTGTTCGGAAAGGAAAGGATCGAAGCCCCATGACATAAACGTGGCGGCATCGGTTTCTCCTTTGAGAAGAGGAAGTTTCGCGACCATCGCATCGGGTGGGGTGAGTTGGTTAGATCCACCGAAAGGCCATAAGACCGTGTTGGCACCGACTGAGCCGTCGAACATTTCGCCAAGGCCTTTTTGGGAGGCGATGTTGAGGGAGCGTAAGTGATCAGTGAGCAGTGAGCAGCGAGCAGTGGAAGAAATTGCTTTAGCAGTGACCTCAACTTTTGCGGTTTGTTGGACGCCGTTGGTGTCTAAGAACGCGCGGGAGAGATTGACGATTTCTTTGCCGCGCCAATTCATGATTAATCGACCCGAGTCTGTGACGTCGGCGACGTGGACGCATTCGAGGTTTTCTTTGTCCGCTTCGTTGATGAAGAATTCGATTTCTGATGGATCGACGCATACCGCCATGCGTTCTTGCGATTCGGAAATGGCAAGCTCGGTGCCGTCGAGCCCGTCGTATTTTTTCGGAACCGCATCGAGGTTGATGATGAGAGAAGGAGCAATTTCACCGATCGCAACTGAGACACCGCCGGCGCCAAAGTCGTTACAGATTTTGATTTTGCGGGTGAGTTCTGGGTTGCGGAATAGGCGTTGGATTTTGCGTTCGGTTGGCGCATCGCCTTTCTGGACTTCAGCTGAATTTTCTAAAGCGGTGTCGGTGTGTTCTTTGGAAGAACCGGTGGCGCCGCCGACTCCATCTCTGCCAGTGCGACCGCCGATGAGGAGAATGACATCGCCTGGTGATGGGGAACCGCGAAAAACATTTGAGCGAGGAGCAGCAGCGACGACGGCACCGATTTCTAGGCGTTTTGCAACGTAGCCAGGATGGTAAACTTCAGCGACTTGGCCGGTTGCGAGACCGATTTGGTTGCCATAGGAGGAATAACCTTTCGCGGCGATCTGGCAGATTTTTTTCTGCGGGAGTTTGCCGGGCAGAGTTTCCGAAAATGGAGCGAGAGGATTTGCTGCGCCAGTGACACGCATCGCTTGATAGACGTAGGAACGTCCGGAAAGAGGATCGCGAATGCAACCGCCGAGGCAGGTTGCAGCTCCGCCGAAAGGTTCGATTTCAGTGGGGTGGTTGTGAGTCTCGTTTTTGAATTGAATGAGCCATTCTTCTTCAGGTGCACCGTCGATGCTGACGGGAACAACGATGGATGCGGCGTTGATTTCTTCGGAAACTTCGAGGTTATCGAGTTCGCCGGAGGCTTTGAGTTCGCGCATTCCAATCAGAGCGATATCCATCAAAGTGACGGGACGGTCATCACGATTGAGTTTTTTGCGAACGTCGCGGTAGATGTTATAGGTTTCCTCGATGAGTTCTGAGCCTTCGCCGAACTTGATTTCATCAATGGCTGTTAGAAAAGTGGTATGGCGACAGTGATCGGACCAATAGGTATCGAGCATGCGGATCTCGGTCAGAGTTGGTGGGCGACCTTCTTGATTTTCGAAATAATCTTGAGTGAATGCGATATCGGCCTCGGACATAGCGAGCGACATGGCTTTGCGAATTTTTGCGGGAGTTTCTGTTAGAAAACTTCCTAAGATTTCAATGTCGGCAGGGGAAGTGTGATCGACTGCCGCCCGACTCGTCGAAGCCGCCACGGGGACTTCGTGGGAATCGACGGCGTTGATGACGTAGGATTTGATCGCTGAGACTTGTGAGTCTGTGATTTCACCTTTCAGGATGATGATCTGTGATGCGTGGACGACAGGTTTATCTTTTCCGGTGAGGATTTGAATGCATTGTGCGGCGGAATCGGCGCGCTGGTCGAATTGACCGGGAAGGTAGGCGTAGGCGAAAGCATGTTCCTCTGGTTCGATACTGAGCTTGTTGAAAAGCAAATCGGTTTGAGGTTCCGATAAAATGCTGCTGGAAGCTTGGGCGAATTCCTCATTGGAGACTCCCTCCACATCGTAGCGATTGAGTAGGCGGAGTGATTCTAGGTTATGAAGATTGAGTGATTCACGTAGGTCGTGAAGGAGGTGTCTGGCCTCGTTTGCGAAGTTAGATTTCTTTTCGACGAAGAGTGTGTGGGACATTGAAGTGATCGGTGAAAAAATAGAAATAGTGATGAATGCGACCAAATGTGAGCTGGCTAGATGGGATAAGCCAGTCGGAGACCGGCTCTCCGGTATTAGCCTTTGATTTCTAACAGCATCTGCGGATTGTTCGGGAACTTCTTGATGAAGTAGAGCAAGCGCTCCATGGCCTCGTAGGGGCGATGCCCAGAAAGACCACGGCGAATGAGATGGATTTTGTGGAGCGTATGCTCGGCGAGGAGCAGTTCCTCACGGCGTGTGCCGGATTTGAAAATATCGACGGCTGGATAAACGTAGGACTCGGCGATTTTTCGATCGAGCACGAGTTCCATGTTTCCGGTTCCTTTGAACTCCATGAAAATGGCTTCGTCGGCACGAGAGTTGGTTTGGATCAACGCGGTGGCGAGAATGGTTAGAGAGCCAGCCTCACGAGTGTTGCGGGCGGCGGCGAAGAGTCGGCGTGGAACTTCAAGAGCACCGATGGTGATACCGCCGGAGCCGGTGGCGCGGTTGCGTCCACCTTTTCCGCTGCTCATCGCCCCGTTGTATGCGCGCGCGAGGCGAGTGATCGAATCCATGAGGAGGAAAACATCTTTACCGGCTTCGACGAGGCGTTTTGCGCGTTCGATGGCGAGCTCGGCGATGCGGGTGTGATTGCGTGAGGCTTCGTCGTTGGATGAAGCATAGATTTCCGCACCCGGCAATGCGCGGCGGAACTCGGTGACTTCTTCGGGGCGTTCATCGACCAACAAGATCATGAGATGGATTTGCTCGTCGTATTTTTCACGGATCGCTTCCGCCATGTGGAGTAGGAGCGTGGTTTTACCAGAACGAGGAGGAGATACAATCAGGCCACGTTGGCCGCGTCCGACTGGGGCTACGATATCGACCACGCGAGTGGTGTAACGATCGGGTGTGGTTTCGAAAGCGATGCGCTTGTTTGGGTTGATCGCAGTGAGCTCGTCAAAGTGTGGAAGCTTCGATGCGGTATCGGGAACCATGTCGTTGACCGTGGTGACTTCCACAAGCTGCGGACCACGATTGCTTTCCTGATGTTTTCCGTGAAGCCACTGACCGTGGCGAAGGGAATGATTGCGGATCAATTCTGATGAAACGTAAACGTCGAGTTTCGCCTGCTCGTAATTGGTCTCAGCCAAGCGGAT
>JBILMI010000050.1:0-13661 GCA_044375585.1 Luteolibacter sp. | reverse complement strand
CATCTCAGTCGCAGCGTCCCATGCATCCTTCTTGCTCATGTTTTTATGAATCCGAAAAACCTCTGCCACCTGCTTACCAATACGATGCACCGGATTGAGTGCCGACATAGGCTCTTGGAAAATCACACCAATCTCACCCCCGCGGACTTCACGCATCCGCTTCTCACTGCAATGCATCAAATCTTCACCTTTGAATAAAATATCGCCGCCTAAAAATTTCCCAGCTGGATGAGGCAATAAACGCACAATCGACATCGCTGTTACGCTTTTACCACAACCAGATTCACCGACTAAACCAACTGTCTTTCCATAAGGGACATTGAAAGAAACCTGATCCACAGCCCTCAACAATCCACGATCAGTTTCAAAAGAAGTGATAAGCCGATCTACTTCTAACAAGTTTTCTGAGCTCATTCGGAAGCCTCCTCTACCGATCCTGATTCTTGATTTAATAACTTTGGTGAGAGTTTATAATCATCATAAATGCGATTCACTTCAGGAAATTTCTTTCCTTTCCGTTTTGCCTCAATTGTCTCTCTCTTCATATCTTCATCAATCCAATGCACATGAGCTTCGAGTGGATCATAAACGACCGGCACACAAAACTTAGTCTGCTCTGAATCCGGCCACCTCAACCAACGCCAAGAACCGATCCGGACGAAATCCACATTATATGACGGAACGAAGATGGCTTCATCATGAATGATATGTTGAAGCTTGAAGGAAGCATCCCGCAATTCCTCCTCCGTGCGCGCATTTCGTGATTTTTCACAAAGTAGATCCGTGTCTTCTCGTGCCCATGTGAAAACATTGTTCGTTTGCGTCTTTAAATTTCCTCGCGCATCACGTGCATTGGTTGAATGAAGATACTGATAAAAATCTGGAGTCGGCGGAGTGATTACCCATGCAGAAAAAGTTATCTCGTGCTGCTTCTGCATCGTTTTTTTATAATCCACAATGGCCTCATTTGCATCGAGACGCAGGTCAAAACCGCAGGCCTTTGCTTCTTCACGTAATATCGAAAACATCCGCTCTAGCGTAGGATTCGCCTGATAGCTAAGAGCAATAGAAAGCTTGGTTCCGTCCTCGCGCTGCAAAATTCCATTCCGATCCGTTTGAGTAAATCCTGCTCTACCGAACGCCGCACGTGCCGCAGAGATTGAATATGAATATGCTTTGATCGTTGGATCACTGAAAAGAAGATACCCTTGATTGAAAGCATTTAGCCGTTGGTAATCACCTCGATGAATCACATCGATCACTTTCTGCCAGTTCATCGCGTGCTGGATACCTATCCTGACATTTCTGTCATTTAGTAACGGCTTACTAACATTAAGATAAAAGCCCCGCGGAAGCGCTGGATACTGATTGTAGAAGGTATATCGCTCGATATAACCATTGAAAACTGGATCTACTTCGGACTTTTCATACCAATATTCGGGACGCGTGAGGGGAAACGTATCAAGCTCTCCAGCACGGAATAACTCAAACGATTTTGGCTCTTCACGCACCACCACGTGACGGATTCGGTCGACATTAAAACGATATTTATAGTACTTATTATTTTTTGCCCACCAGTCTTTCACTCGCGTCTGGGTCACAGATACGCCCTTCACAATATCCTTTTCCAAAACCTCATAAGCACCCGTTGTTGGCGGAAATTTCCACTGATGCCGTTCGGTAAAATCAGGACCGTAATCATCATAGAAATGCGGAGGCGATGGTGGCATTAATCCGGCAACCGCTGGTGCATAAATCCTAGCCTCCGGCAGCGATACTGACAAAGTGAGGTCATCATAAACCACGATCCCTGCAATATTTTCGCGCCAGAATTGTTTAGCGTATGGATTGACGATATCATCTGAAATACGAATGTAGGAGCCGAAAATAAAATCCTTAGCCTTGACTGAAACGCCATCTGAATAACGAGCTTTTTCGTTAATTTTAAAATAAACCGTCCTGCCATCCGCCGAAACCGCCCATTGCTTAGCGAGGCCAGGTATTAACTTCATCAACTTTGGATGATAGCCAACCAATGGCATATCAATCTCATCATAGAGAATACCCCGAAAACTGTTATTAGAATTGTCACCAAATGGTCGGATAGTAGGAGGAAACGCTTGGATATCTCGATTTAATGTTCCGCCTTTTTTTGCCCTAGCATCGCCGATTTCCTCATGCTCCATTCCATCTTCCCAAACTAAGTCGCTTGGAACTTTTAATATTTCTTCAAATCTAAAATACCCACCTAAACTCAAACGAAAATTCCACTTTTCTTGCTCACGTTTGAGATTTGTCAACTTTCGCTCTATCCCTTCGCGCTCATCTCCCACAATGTTTTGTAGCTTGGCCTCCGCGTCAGTAATTTCTTTCTCGGTCGCTTCTTTCTGCTCATTCAACCATTCAGTGATATGAGAATTATAACTTGGAATAAAGTTATCAAAATCTGAAGTTCGATCCATTTTTGCCTTCTCTTTGCTACAACCGCAAAGTCCAAAAAATACCGCCACACATCCCAAAATTTTTATATTTTTTCGCATTAACGGTAGTAGCTATATTTTTTAGGATCAAAAGCTTCACGAATTGCTTCACCAATAAAAGTAATTAGGACGAGGAGACCAACGAGTGCAAAGAAAGTTGAAGAAATCAACCACGGTGCAGACATATTTGAAATGCCATCGTTCAAAAGACGCCCCCATGTTGCATATCTTGGAGGTAAGCCGAACCCTAAGTAATCGAGTCCAGTGAGCGATGAAACCAACGATGACATCGTAAAAGGCACAAGTGTTACGATGATGGCCAAAGTATTAGGCAATAGATGTCTGAAAATAATTCGTGGCGTACTCGCTCCCATCACCCGCGCGGCAGCGATGTAATCACGTTCTTTATCACGATATGCAGCTGTCCGCATCAACGATGTGATCCCCATCCATCCAAAAATTATCAAGATAGTTAGAATCACTGGAAGTCCCTTAAATTGCTCAGGCACCATACTCGAGAAAATGATCACAACAAATAAGAACGGCATATTTGAAAATACCTCGATCAAGCGATCGACCACCAAATCAAACCATCCTCCTAAATACCCCATCAACATTCCGACTACGATTCCAATCAAATAAACAATCGGCAAAAAAATAAGTGCCGCCTTAAAATTCACCTGCAAGCCGCCATAAAGATAAGCCAACACATCATAGCCTTGAGAGGTTGTGCCTAGCCAATTTTGCTTCTCCCAAATCGGCGGCGCTGGATGATATTTCAATGCTTTAAGTTTCTGATCGGATGATTTTAGGAAATCTTCAGCTGTGCCTTCCCCATTGTATCTCTCTGAGATCTTACGCCCTTTTAGATACTCCGCGCTGTAGACTTTATCCCCAATAAGATTTCGACCATCAACCACACCACTTAGCTTACCTTCTCGTAAGACGTAACGCAGATGGATATTACCCTTCTCGATGTCATGGTAAACCACAGCCAAGCCAGAATAAGCAGTTCTTTTACCCGTTTCATAGTACTGACCACCTCTTAATACTAGGTCTCGATATCTTGCGTTCAACGTGTCGCCAGTCGAGCCATACGGAATGAGCGGCATGATAACGCGCCCTTTGCCAATGTGTTTTTCCTTTTTCAGCGAGGCTTTCAAAGCCCGATAATCCACAGGAGCATCTGCGAGTTCGCCTTGAATTCCGTATTTAGCTCCATTGAACGGCTTCGAAGTAAAAGCAGGAAAACTCCACACGCCCTTATATTTTACAGCGAGAGCCTCCTCCCCAACGATCACTTGGTCAAGTGCAGCCAACGCAGCGAGAAATAAAACGATTAGTAGCGAATAGTAACCCCTCTTAATTTCTTTGAAACGCTTCCATCTTTTAACTGTTACTGGGTTAGGGGCTGAGCCTTTGAAATAACAAATCAGTAACCAAATTCCACTCGTCACTAACAGAATACTACTGAACCAACCAAACCACAAAAAAGCATCATCTCCTTTTCCGAAATTCAACAATGGAACATCGCGACTTACCTCAAAAAACCAACTAGCCGTCGGAAAATTTAATCCGTTGAGTTCACCGATCACTGCCAGTAACCCAAGCGAGATTAATAATAGCCCTGTGATAAATCGCGTCATTTAAATTTAATTCTTGGATCAACCATTGCAACGATCATATCCGAAATCACTTTTCCTAACAGCATCAAAAAAGCAGCGATAGTTAATGTCCCCATGATGACGGGAACATCCCTCGCTAAAACCGCCTGATACTGTAACAAGCCAAATCCCTGAATATCAAAAACCGTCTCCACTAGAATGGAGCCTCCTATAAAAATTTCAATTAAGCTACCTGCGCTTGTAGCGATTGGGATCATCGAGTTACGGAACGCATGCCCAAAAACTGCTTTCCGGAAACCCACTCCCTTCGCCACAGCTGTTCGAACATAATCAGCAGCTAACTGATCCATTAAATTATTTTTAGTCATCATCGTGAGCATCGCGAACGAACCCACCAAATAACATAATAAAGGCAATACGGTATGATGAGCGAGATCTTTGATCTGATCCCAAGTTCCCATTTCCGCAAAGTCAGTACTCGTTAAACCAAATAATGGAAATAAACTCATCCGAGCCCCGAGGTGAACGACTAAAATTGCTCCCAGCGCAAATCCAGGGATCGAATATCCAACAAAAATCAATACCGAACTTACGCTATCAATAAACGTCCGATGTTTTAAAGCCTTCAAAACTCCAAGTGGCAAACTCACTGCATAGGTCAGCACTGCCGTCAATAAGCCGAAATAGACCGCCACCGGCACGCGCTCCAGAATCATCGAGCTTACCGGGTCATTATAAACAGTGGAGCGACCGAGATCTCCCTGAAGTAATCCACGGAAATCCGTCTTATATGCCACCGCACGCGGCGGATAGGATGGAATTTTATCCGATGCAAAACTCCGTCTTTTAAACCGTTCTTGTCTCGCTTTCTCATTCTCGTAGCGAATTTCCCAACCGTCATCGAATATACTCTCTCCGCTCTCTTCATATTCTGCGGAGATAATTTCATCATTATTCTTTATAATTCTAACAAGTCTACCATCACCTCGTAAAACGATGCTCGCCGTGTTATCAGGATCTTTCTCCGTTCCTCCAATTAATTCATCACCACGCTCACCAAAATCGCCCTTGGAAATCGATACCTCTCGCGGCCATAAGCCTAACCACTGCAAGTAAGCTACCGGCATCTTTTTATCCAAGCCAAACTGCTCTTCGAGTTCCTCAAGTTGCTCCGGACTCAGCCCACCTGATGATTGATTTGATGACTGCTTGCCCCCTCCTCTTTCTGCGCTTCCCGCTGCCTGATGGAGCATTCGATCGATTGGACCACCCGGCACGAAGCGCGTAATCGCAAAGACGAAAAAAGTGATCCCTAACAAAGTCGGAGGGATTAGCAAAAATCGTCTTAGGAAATAACTCTTCACGGCAATCGTTACAGTAATCTTACCTCACCTTTTTCAACTTCTATCAGCAACAAGGCTCGAACTAAAATTTCTGACCTTTTTGTTTTTTTACAGCGACCACGTAATCCAATACCGCCTTCTCATCCGAATTTGGCAGGCCTGCGTGACCAATCATTTTCGGCATCGCATCCTCCCAATCCATGATATCGACGTGTTCAGGGAGTTGGTATTGATGGCACTCTCCGCATTTCAACATGTAAACCTCATGACCACGTTGTAATTGTGAGAGCGGTTTACCAATCAACTTGGCCATCTTTTCATCTGGATTGGGCACTTCGGAAATGCCTCCGACCGCGCCGTCATCGCCAGAAGCCATATCTCCCGCTTGGCCTCCTCCTGTCCCTGGAGCGCATCCGACCCACAGCAACAACGCACTCACAGCGATGGCAATACCTACAGGTTTGTTAAAATTCTTCATTTGTTGCCCTGTATTTCGCCACCTCCGCGCCTCGGAATCAATGAAAACCTCAACAAGCTTTAGAGGATAAACCTTTTCTCACCATTGACTCCGCGGCATCGATCGTTTCCCATCTTGCATGCCCATTGCGGAAAAAAAATCTACTATATCTTCAAATCGTTGGATTGTCTCCTATCTCATGACGGAGAAGAAGATCTTCATTCCATCGTTGATCGCCTTATTCCTGACCGCTGGACTCGCGCTCGCTTTCCCTTATTATCTTAAGGAACTCATCGGAAATCCGGTAGACTCCATGCAAAACGCCGTCCCACCAGCAGAGATCCTCGCGAAAACCAACGAAATCATCCTGAAACTGATTGCCGCGCTCTTCTTGCAAGCAACCATTGGCTATTTCCGCGTTCAGGGCTTCATTCGTTCCGGTGAGTCTGCTCTGAATCGCCTGCGCAAAGATCTTTTCCGCCACCTTCTTTATTTGCCGATGCCCTATTTTCAAGACCAGCGCGCCGGATCTCTTAGTAACCGCGTCTCTTCTGATCTCGCTCTGGTTCGTGAAACGCTGCTCACCACCGTTCCACAAGCTGTCCGCCAAACAGTGATCCTCATTGGAGGTCTAATTTTCATTTTTATCGCATCTTGGAAGCTTTCACTGGTCATGCTCGGCTGCATTCCAATGGTTGTGCTGTTGATCGCCTTTTTTGGACGCAAGGTTCGCAACCATTCTAAAGCCGCTCAACAATCACTCGCTGACGCCTCGACAGTCATTGAGGAATCCGTGCAAAACATCGCCGACGTCAAAGCTTACACCAATCAGCCTTTTGAATCGGAGCGCTACGAATCATCACTTCAGTCCTTCCTCTCCGTTACTTTGCGTGGCGCTAAAGCTCGCGGAGCGTTCCTTTCTTTCATCATCTTCGTCTTATTCGGAACCATCGCATTTGTCGTTTGGTATGGTGCTGGCATGTATGCCTGCGGCGATATCACATGGAAAAATTTCTTCTACTTCATCATATTCTCGATCTTCGTCGGCGCTTCACTTGGATCATTTCCAGAAATCATTTCCCAATTCCAACAAACCGCCGGTGCGACCGAGCGCCTACGCGAAATCCTCGACATGGAAGGTGAACGCAAAAACGGAAAAGCTGATTTCGCTCTCAAGGGTCAGATCTCCCTGGAAAACCTTTGTTTCACTTACCCCTCCCGCCCCGAAGTCCAAGTCCTCAACCATATTTCCGTCCAACTCCCCGCCGGCCAACGCACTGCCATCGTCGGTCCTTCCGGATCAGGAAAATCCACGCTCTTCTCCCTCATTCTCGGCTTTAACAATCCAAGCTCCGGCAAGGTCTGCTTTGATCATACCGACGCGCAAGAGATCTCTCTCGATTGCCTCCGCTCACAAATCGCCATTGTTCCTCAAGAAGTTATGCTCTTTGGCGGAACCATTTCCGAAAACATCGCCTACGGCAAACCCGGCTCATCCGCTGAGGAAATCGAAAACGCCGCTAAACTCGCGAACGCTCACGAGTTCATCGCAGAGCTTCCCGAAGCATACGGAACGATGGTCGGCCCACGCGGAACCAAACTTTCCGGCGGCCAACGCCAGCGCATCGCCATCGCTCGCGCAATCTTGGCCGACCCAAAAATACTACTGTTAGACGAAGCCACCTCAGCCCTCGACTCGGAATCCGAGCGCCTCGTCAACGAAGCCCTCGAGCGTTTAATGGAAAACCGCACCTCCCTTGTCATCGCGCATCGTCTCTCCACTGTGCGCCACGCGGATCAAATCCTCGTAATCTCCAAAGGGCACTTGGTGGAACAAGGCACGCACGATAACCTCTTCGCGGCCAACGGAACCTACCGCTTCCTTGTTGAAACACAATTGAGTTGAGATTGATTTTCGATGAAAGATTTCCGAACTCAGCCCGCCATAGGAATCAACTGTTTTATCGCATCTGAAAACTTCACCCTTCACTATTCAAAGAATTCCACCCGGCACATAAGCCGCGGCTTCTGGCCACTGTTTTTCTAACAAGCGGATATTTTTCGCAAACTTCGCGACCTGGGCTTTCGCAGCGCCCACTTCTTGGTCGCCTTTGCGTAAAATTTCATCGAGTTCAGCGCGACTGAGACCAAGTCGGTCATCGCCTGCCAGGCGCTCGACCAAATTATTTTTCTCCACCACGCCCGTGCGCATATCGGCGACCGTTGCGACGGCGTGTTCCTTGATCGCTTTGTGCGCCGCTTCACGACCCACTCCGCGTTTCACAGCTTCCATCATCACGGTGGTGGTCATCAGGAAAGGCAAGTAACGCGCAGTTTCCGCAGCAATCACTGCTTCATAGGCATCCATTTGGTCAAGGATCGTCAGGTAAGTTTCAAACATTCCGTCCAATGCAAAAAACGCATCCGGCAACATCACGCGGCGCACCACCGAGCATGAAACATCGCCTTCGTTCCACTGATCTCCAGCAAGCCCTGCGGCCATCGCGAGATATCCTTTGAGAATCACATGAAAACCATTCACCCGCTCACAAGAGCGCGAGTTCATCTTGTGCGGCATCGCACTGGAACCGGTTTGACCCAGTGCAAATCCCTCACTCGCCGTTTCATTTCCCGCCATCAAACGCAGGGTTTTACAAAACGACGAAGGCCCACTCGCAAGCTCTGTTAGAACTGAAACCACACGCATATCCAGCGAACGCGGATAGACCTGACCCACGTTGTCCCACTGCTGCGGAATGCCGAGATGTTTTACGATGCGGCTTTCTAGATCGGACACCTTCGCAGCATCGCCTTCAAATAAAGAAAGCTGATCCATCTGCGTGCCAACGGCACCTTTCAGCCCCCGCACCGCATAACCGGAAATAATATTTTCCAAAACTCCCAAACTCGATTGCAGCTCCTCACCGAACATCGCAATGCGTTTTCCTAAAGTCGTCGGCTGTGCCGCAACGTTATGAGTCCGCGCAGTCAGCACCACATCATCCCATTGCTCAGCCCGCTCACGCATCCGGCGCAGTGCGGCGACCGTCTTATCGCGAATAACGAGAAGACTTTTGAAAACCTGTAACTGCTCAACGTTTTCCGTAAGGTCTCGCGAGGTCAGGCCTTTGTGAATTTCCTCATGTCCTGACAGCCCGTTAAACTCCTCAATCCGCGCTTTCACATCGTGACGTGTCACTCGCTCGCGCGCCATGATCGATCCAACATCCACTTGGTCTTTCACTTTTTCGTAAGCTGCGATCGCTTGCTCTGAAATTCCCATACCCAGATCTCGCTGCGCTTTCATCACCGCAATCCAATACTCTCGCTCCAACACGATCCGTCCTTCAGCGGACCAAATGTCATTCATACCTGTGGAGGAATATCTTTCTGCAAGAACGTTTGGAATCATATCTGGAGAAATGAGGCGCCGACTTCTCCCCTCCTGTCCAACAAAAAACCTCAACTTACTTTTTCAGTCGGCTTCGCACGGCGCTTCAGCACCGGTAAATGATGCGGCATAATCGCCGAAAATACATGCACGATTGGAAAGGCCGCCAACGCCAACAATACCCCAGAAACGATCATCCCAAGTATAAAACTCGCGGCATTTAGATTCATACCCATAATGGGGATTTCCACATTCTCGAAGCCAATAACCTTAATTCCTAAGGTTTTCCTCATCCAATCCCCCATCTGAACCTGCAACAAACCAATCGGAACATTCGTAAATACATTGGAGATAAAACAAGCCAACATCGCAAACGGCACATTCACTCGGAATCGCATCGCTAAAATCGCTGAGAACAGCATCTGCAATGGCAAAACCAGGAGCATAGAAAAGAAACATCCGATCGCCAAACCCATCGCCACGGTATCTCGGCAAGGAATCCAGAGAGAGCGGTCAAACAAAGGCTTCGTCAAGGCACGCCACCACGGCCGGCTCCGCAAGCGCTTATGCTTCAGCATGCGGTAGCTTTTTCGAACTAAACTTAAATATTTTTCTTTCATTCCCTTACTCGAACCCAACTTTGCATGCCTCAGCTGACGTGTAATGTCCAATACTCATATTCCTTCTCGCAAATTTCATCCCGTTCTTGCCCTGACGCCAATCTGCTCCCAACATCTGCCAGACAAAATTTATGGAAATCTGGCAAGCCATCCTCTTAGGCCTCATCGAAGGTATCACCGAATACCTTCCAGTATCATCAACTGGCCACCTCATCGTCGCTCAGCGCCTGATGCACATCGGCACCCTGACGGAAATCGATAAGCTCGCCGCCGATGCCTTTGCTATTAGCATCCAAGGCGGAGCTATTCTTGCCGTGCTCGGACTTTATTACAAACACGTGATCCGCATGATCAAAGGCGTATTCGGCCAAGATCCAGAAGGTCTCAAGCTCGCCATCGCAATCATCGCTGGCTTCCTTCCTGCCGCAATCCTTGGATTATTACTAAACGATTGGATCGAAGAAAAACTCTTCGGCATGTGGCCTGTCATCACCGCATGGATCGTGGGCGGTATCGGGATTATCTGGACTGTAAATTACCGCCAGAAAAATCCCCCGCGCGGAAATGGACGCGACATCCTCAAACTCGCATGGCAGTCGGCCCTGTTCATCGGCTTACTCCAATGCGTCGCTATGTGGCCCGGAACATCGCGCTCTCTTATGACCATTTGCGGAGGCCTCATTGTCGGACTCTCAGTAAAAGCAGCCGTCGAATATTCCTTCCTACTCGGTGTCCTAACACTTTCAGCCGCCACTTTCAAAAAAGCTCTCTGGAGCATCGAAGGCGCAGGCGCGCAATACGACACTTGGCTCGGCGGCACTCAACTCATGTGGGACACCTACGGCGCTGTTCCTCTCATCGCCGGAATCCTCGCCGCCGCTATCTCCGCTGCATTTGCTGTAAAGTGGCTGGTCAATTACCTCCAGTCTCACGGCCTCAAAATCTTTGGCTACTACCGAATCTTTGTCGGCGTCACCGTCGGCATTCTAGTTTTAACAGAGACGCTTTAAAATAAATGAGGCCTATAGGACTTATAAGACCTATCGATCATTCTTAATCTTTCAAAAAAACATGCACCCATTCTTAGATTCTACTTTCCTGCCCAAATGGTCCACCTTCACGGCTGAAGCCATTGAACCATCCATTCGCCACGCGCTCGCCGAAGCTAAAGAAAACATCGATAAAATTGCCTCGCAAAATCCTGCAATAGCCACTTACGCATCCAGCTTCCTCGCCCTAGAAGACGCCACCGAATCTCTCGCGCGTGGATGGGGTCGACTTCAGCATCTAGATTCCGTATCCGACAATCCGGCTCAACGTGAGGCGATCAATAAACTCCTTCCTGACGTTACCGATTTCTACTCTTCACTCTCTCTTAATCCCCTTCTCTTTGTAGTCCTCAATACGGTTGCAAAAAGTGATGAGGCAAAATCTATCACTCCGATCAAGCAACGCCACATCAAGGAGACGCTCGCAGACTTTATCGAATCTGGCGCGGCCCTACCTGATGCCGAAAAAAATCGCATCGCCGCCATCGATTCGGAGCTCTCGAAGATCACCAAGAAATATTCCGAAAACGTCCTCGACGCAACTAACGCATGGGAACTCGTGATCACGGATGAGGCAAAATTGGATGGACTTCCTGATTCGGCAAAATCTTCCGCCGCGGCGAACGCACACTCAAAAGGCATCGAAGCCCCAGCATGGCGATTCACCCTCCATGCTCCATCCATGTCGCCCATCATGCAACATGCCCATGATGAGCAACTCCGCAAAACCGTCTGGCGAGCATCATCTCTCGTTGGCTCAGAAGCTCCCTACGATAACTCAGAACTCGTCTGGAAAATCCTCGAGCTTCGCAAAGAAAAAGCAGAAATCCTCGGTCATAAAAACTTTGCCGATCTGACCCTTCAGCGCCGCATGGCTCGCAATGGCGAAACCGCCCTCAGCTTCGTTGAGAGCATCCACGCAAAAATCCATACGGCTTTTCTCGCCGATGCGCAGCAGCTCTCCGAATACAAAGCGGCAAAAAATTCCACCACTCCCGAAACGATCGAACCATGGGAATTTTCTTACTGGGCTGAACGCCAGCGCAAAGAACACTTCGATATCGACGACGAAGATCTCCGTCCATACTTCCCCGTCAATAAAGTCATGGTAGGCATGTTCAGCATCGCCTCAAAAATCTTTGGAATCACGATCACGCAGGGCGATACGATTGCTTTAGATTCAATCGAAAATCAAAAATCATCCATCATCAATCGTCAATCCCGACCATCAGTCGACACTTGGCATCCCGAAGTTACTTTTTACGAAATCCACGATTCAAAAACCAACAAGCACCTCGGTTCCTTCTACGCCGATTGGCATCCGCGCGAAACCAAACGCGGCGGAGCTTGGATGAACTCCTTGCACACAGGCGAAATCAATGAGCCCCACCTCGGTCTCATTATCGGAAACATGTCGCCACCCGTTGGCGACACTCCCGCCCTACTCACCCACCGCGAAGTCGAGACCATTTTCCACGAGTTCGGCCACCTCCTCCACGGCATGCTTTCCCATGTTCCCGTGAAATCTCTTTCCGGCACCAATGTCGCATGGGACTTCGTCGAACTCCCATCCCAGATCATGGAGAATTTCTGTTGGGAACGTGAAACGCTCGACCTCTTCGCTCGCCACCACATCACCGGCGATTCAATTCCAGAAGACCTTTTCAAAAAAATGGTCGCCGCAAAAAACTACATGTCCGCCACGGTGTTCATGCGTCAACTGGCTCTTGGAAAAATCGATCTCGAACTCCACCTCCATCCCGATAAATACCTCGGCCGCGACCTCGCGGAAGTGGATCGCGAAATCCTCACGGAATACCGCACATCTGTCAAAACCCAAGCCCCATCTATGGTCTTACGTTTCAATCACCTCTTCTCATCCCCCACCGGATACGCTGCAGGCTACTACTCCTACAAATGGGCAGAAGTGTTAGATGCCGATGCGTTCAGTCGCTTCAAAAAAGAAGGCATCCTCAATCCCGAAACCGGCATGTCCTTCCGTGAACATATCCTAAGCAAAGGCAACTCCGCCTCACCCGAAGTCCTCTACGAAAACTTCATGTCCCGCCCCGCCGATCCCGAAGCTCTCTTGGTTCGCGCTGGGTTGGTTTGAAAATCTTAACCGCCAAGACGCCAAGTGCGCCAAGTTTCCCAAATATTGAAGCTGATCCGTTTTCTTCCTTGGCGAACTTAGCGAACTTGACGGTAAATCTCTGACAACAAAACCTATACTTAGCGAACTTGGCGTCTTGGCGGTTCAAACTCATCCCATCCATATGAAAATCCTCATCGCTTGCGGTGGCACTGGTGGCCATCTGTTCCCCGGTATCGCTGTTGCTGAAAGCTTTCTCGCTCAAGGCCACGAACCTCTTCTGCTCATCTCCCAGAAGAAAATCGATTCACAAGCATCCGCAAAATACCCGCATCTCAATTTCAAAGTCGTCCCCGCAATCGCGAAACCGAAAACGCTTTCGCCAAAAATGATTCCCTTCCTCTGGGCGCTTTATCAATCCATCCAGACCTCGAAAAAAATCATCCGTGAATTCGGCGCCGATGCCGTCCTCGGCATGGGCGGTTTCACTTCGCTACCTCCCGTTTACGCCGGACACAAACTCGGCAAAAAAACATTCATTCACGATTCCAACGCTCGCCCCGGTCGCGCTAATATTCTCACCTCCCGCTTCTGCACCAAAGTC
>JBILMI010000205.1:0-3638 GCA_044375585.1 Luteolibacter sp. | reverse complement strand
TCACTGGTTTTTGAAGGAGTGTGAATGGCGCTTCAATGGAGGTAACCATCAAATGCTCTTGAAGCAGCTTAAATACTGGGTAAAACAGGCTCAACAATAAGCCTTAGCTAGTACAGCCCCATCATTTTTTATCTATTAGGCAGCTGGCCGCATCGTTGGTGATTCGGTGGAGAAGCTTTCTAGCCAACTTAAAGCAACCACCGCGATACGTCGATGGTGTGAGGCTGCTCCCATCTCTACTTTCGATGGTCTTGACTTGGATCGTTGAAACAGGACTATCTCTTTACATCATGAAATACCTAATCCAGCTCTGCCTTTTTTCCCTCGTCCTTGGCGTCGCGCCTGCTGCCGAAAAATCTCCTAACGTCGTCATCATTTTTATCGATGACATGGGCTATGCTGACATTGGCCCATACGGTGCAACCAAACAAAAAACCCCGAACCTTGATCGCATGGCAAAAGAGGGGATGAAATTTACCTCGTTTTACGCTGCTCCCGTATGCTCTGTTTCCCGTGCACAGCTTCTCTCTGGCTGTTACGGGCCACGCATTAATGTCCCTGGGGTTTACATGCCAACCAGTGCCCAAGGTTTGAATCCCGCAGAAATCACTATCGCGGATCACCTCAAAAAAATCGGCTACGCAACGATGTGCATCGGAAAATGGCACGTCGGTGATCAACCCGAATTTCTACCCACCAAACAAGGCTTCGATCACTACTTCGGCATACCTTATTCCAACGACATGCAGCGCAAATCGACGGAATCTGGACCACACGTTACTCCGCTTTTGCGCGACGATCAAATTCTCGAACTGCTAACCGATGAAGAACAAGTCAGCATCGTCGAGCGCTACACCGATGAGGCAATTAACTTCATTTCTAACAATAAAAATAAGCCATTTTTTCTATATCTTCCACACACCGCGATCCACACGCCGATCTATCCAGGAAAAGCTTTTCAGGGAAAATCGGATAACGGTCGCGTTGGTGATTGGATCGAAGAAGTTGATTGGAGCACAGGCCGTATTCTAAATACCTTGCGCGATCTCAAACTTGCCGAAAACACCCTCGTTATTTTCACCAGCGATAACGGCCCATGGCTGATTAAAGAAAAAGACAGTGGCAGCGCCGGTCCTCTGCGCGGTGGAAAAGGTAGCACATGGGAAGGCGGCGTCCGCGTCCCAACTCTCGCGTGGTGGCCGGGAAAAATTCCTCCCAGCTCGGTAGTTGATGCCGTAGCTGGAACGATCGATCTACTTCCGACTGCCGTCACCCTCGCCGGCGGAACCGTTCCAGAGCAACCCATCATCGACGGACGAGACATCTCACCTTTGCTATTCGGAAAATCCAAAGACTCCCCACGTGAAGCTCACTATTACTTTATGGGATACGATCTCCAAGCCATTCGCCAAGGATCGTGGAAACTAGCGATTGCCCCGCAAAACGAAACCATGGGCCGACCAGTAAAACCCGATGCACAAGGCCCCGAGCCGCGCCTTTACAACCTCGATCAAGAAATCGGAGAGCAAACGAACGTCGCCGCCGACCATCCAGAAATCGTCGCAAAGCTCACCGCTCTGGCTGAAAAAATGAAAGCCGATCTCGGTAAGCCAAATGCCCCCGGCTCCCGTCCTGCCGGTAAAGTTCAAAATCCCCAACTGCTTTATCCATCCGCAGGCACCAAGCATCATAAGCCCGCAGCAAATAAATGACCGATTCATAGCCAAAAGTGGTCCCGTCAGGAATCGAACCTGAAACTACGGCTTCGGAGACCATCGTCCTATCCATTGGACCACGGGACCTAACTTTGGCGTGAGGCGGGAGTATTTACCCGCTACACTATGCCAATGCAAGCACATCGTACCTCGTAAACGAGGTGTTCCTGGTTCCTGGTTCTTGGTTCTTGGTTCTTGGTTCTTGGTTCTTGGTTCTTGGTTCTTGGTTCTTGGTTCTTGGTTCTTGGTTCTTGGTTCTTGGTTCTTGGTTCTTGGTTCGAATATGCGGAAGCGCGAAGCCCAACTAGGAACCAGGAACTAAGAACGGTTCGGTCTTGCCCCTTGGCATGGTTTGGGCTACGTCCCTAAGCGTTATGCCTATCGCAACGCCTGCCCAATATGCTGCCATGCTTGATGCCGCCCAGAAAGGTGGATACGCCTACCCGGCCATCAACGTCACTTCGCTCACCACGATCAACGGTGCGCTCAAAGCCTTTTCTGAGTCAAAATCCGATGGGATCATCCAAGTTTCGACCGGTGGCGGCGAGTTCGCTTCCGGTATGGCTGTGAAAGACGCAGCCTTTGGTGCGATCATTCTTGCTGAGGCCTGCCACTTGCTTGCAGAGAAACACGATGTCCTCATCGCGCTCCATACCGATCACTGCCATCCAGAAAAAGTCGAAGGCTTCCTTAAGCCTCTACTTCAAGCCTCACGCGAGCGCATCGCTGCGGGTAAAGGCCCTCTTTTCCAATCCCACATGTTTGATGGCTCTGTCGTAGATCTTAAAGAGAACCTTGAAATTTCTAAAGCGCTTCTAAAAGAGTGCGCCGAGCTCGGTATCATCCTCGAAGTTGAGGCTGGCTGCGTCGGTGGAGAAGAAGATGGTCACGATACTTCAGGTCTTCCTATCGAAAAACTCTACACGACCCCTGAGGATATGGTCGAAGTTTACGAAGCGCTTCAACCCATTGGCCGCTTCCTTTTTGCAGCGACTTTCGGAAACGTTCACGGTGCCTACAAGCCAGGTTCAGTGAAACTTAAACCATCGATTCTCAAAGACGGCCAGAAAGCCGTTACCGACAAACACGGTGCCGCCGCAGAAATGGATCTCGTTTTCCATGGTGGCTCCGGAACATCCAGCGAAGATCTTCAAGAGACTCTCGACTACGGTGTGGTCAAAATGAACATCGATACCGATACCCAATACGCTTTCACCCGTCCGATTGTGACTCACATCTGCTCGAACATTGAAGGAGTGCTCAAAATCGATGGCGAAGTCGGCAACAAGAAACATTACGATCCGCGCTCCTACCTCAAAAAAGGTGAGCAAGGCCTCTGCGATCGCATGAAACAAGCCTGCGACGAGCTCCGCTCCACCGGCAAAACCATCTATAAAAAATAATCGGAGAGCCGCGCCTCCCGCCCGCTTTTTCATCTCATCTAAACCGGCCTTCACCCGAAGCGCCGGTTTTTTATTTTTCACCACTTAAACTCATTAAAGAAATCCCTCCCGTCTTGTGTCTAAAAGTCTAAAAGTCGTAATCAGCATCGCTGCTGCGATTGGAAATGGACCTTTGACCTTGAGACTTTGACTCCGCTATGCTCCGTCCAAGCCATCACGGCTTCGCCTGAATTCTAGTAGCTCGTTATCACTCACTCCGCTTTTAGACCTTAGACATTCTTCTTCTCTTCCATGGAATACCCTCTCACCACCGCCACTCGCCTTACACTTCCCAACGGCCTCACCCTGATCCTCGATCCAGATCCCTCGGCGCCCGTCATTTCCGCGCAGGCATGGGTTGCCACCGGTAGCATACACGAAGGAGAAAAACTCGGTGCCGGGCTTTCGCATTTTCTTGAACACATGGTTTTCAAGGGCACTCGCGACTTTTCGGCCGATGAGCTCGCGCAAACCGTCCAAG
>JBILMI010000204.1:0-3641 GCA_044375585.1 Luteolibacter sp. | reverse complement strand
ATCAACCTCAGCGCCGCGACCCTGCTAGACATACCGCGGAACACTCCCATCCATCGGCCGATTACCGGCATTATTCTCGGTGATGATCAGGATATTTTCCACCTAGCCAGCAAGAAACTCCTTGAAACCGGTAAAATGCAGTCATGCGAGCTGCGAATGAAGCGGGGTAATGGAACGCCGGTCTGGGTATATGCGACGCTCAGCGCCGCCGAGGATGCCGCTGGCATTCCGGAACTGCGTCTGGTGCTAAGTGATATTACCGAACGCAAGCGAGTGGAGGAGGCATTGAATGCTGAACGCAACCTTCTGCGAGCGAACGAGGCGTTTCAGCTGGATATTCTAAATTCGCTTCCAGCACACATCGCGGTTTTGGATAAAATGGGAACCATCCTAGCGGTGAACGAGCCTTGGATACTCTACGGACGGGAAAACGGCAGTCTCGACGGGGAAAAAACGGGTGTGGGTTCCAACTATCTAAACATCTGCCGCGCGGCCAGTCTTGATAAGGATACTTACTACAAGTCTGCCGGCGCCGGCGTGGATGCCGTGTTGTCTGGATTACAGTCGCGTTTCTACATGGAATATCCGTGCAATACGCCCACACATGTTCACTGGTTTAAAATGGAAGTCATTCCTTTAGCTGGAAAAAATGGAGGAGCTATTGTTGCCCATACAGACATCAGCGAACGCAAACAGGCTGAGCGTTTGTTAGGATGGGAAAAATGTGCCTTGGAATCGATCGTCGGCACGAAATCACCAAGCCAAGTGTTAGAAAATTTGATGCTCGGCCTAGAAACGCAGCTACCAGAAGCGCTTTGTTCGGTGCTCATTCTAGATGCCGATGGCATCCACCTGCAGCTCGGTGCAGCACCCAGTCTGCCACCAGAATATAAATATGCGATTAACAGCATCGCTATCGGCACGGCGGCTCATGAGGATCAGCAAGTCATCGTCTTGGACATCGACAGCGATCCTCTGTGGGCCGATTATCAAGAGCTCGCCCTCAAGCACGGCCTGCATGTCTGCTGGTCCACACCGATCCGTAGCCAAGGGAAAATCCGTGGGATCTTTTCTATTTACTATCAGGAGCCACGTTCACTCTCTGCTGCCGATATGGAAATCATCGAGCGGACGGTAAACGTGATACGTATCGCCATCGAGCGTCAACAAACTGAAGGAAAAATTCTCCAACTCAACGCAGATCTGGAAAGACGGGTGGAAGAGCGCACCGCCGAACTCCAAACCGCAAACGCCTCACTCACCGATTTCAAAGCCGCGCTCGACGAGCACTCTTTAGTTTCCATCACCGACACGGAGGGAATCATCACCTACGCCAACGACAAGTTCTGCGAGATGTCCAAATATACACGCGAAGAACTACTCGGTCAGAATCACCGTATCATCAGTTCAGATTATCACCCTACAGAGTTTTTCCACCACTTGTGGAACACGATTCTCAGCGGCCATGTCTGGAAGGGAGAAATCAGAAACCGTGATAAGGACGGCAAGATCTGCTGGGTAAGCACAACCATCATCCCCTTCCTTGGCGAGGACGGAAAGCCACTGCAATTCATTGCAATCCGCACCGACATCAGTGAACGCAAACAGGCCGAGGAAAGGATTGGTAAGCTCAACGCCGCTCTGGAAATCCGCGCTGCTGCTCTGGAATCCGCCAACAAGGAATTAGATTCATTTACTTATTCCGTATCGCATGACCTGCGCGCGCCGCTTCGGGCAATCGATGGTTTCTCTCACATGGTGATCAAGGACCACGCGGAGCAACTTAACGACGAGGGCCGCCGCAAGCTCAACGTGATTCGAAACGAGGCACATCGGATGGAGCGGCTCATCGACGACTTGCTCACCTTTTCCCGCCTAGGCCGACAACCGATCAAATCCATACCGATCGATATGGAAGCCATGGCCCAGCAAGTCTTTGACGAACTATCCGCGCTGCAACCAGAGCGCAAGTTGCGGCTCCACCTACAAAAGCTTCCGCCTGCTCTTGGATCGGAACCGCTCATTCGACAGGTGTGGGTCAATCTCATCAGCAACGCCATCAAGTTTACGAGCAATCGCGATGTCGGCGAGATCGAGATCGGAGCGATGCCCCGTGACGATACCAGCCAAACTTACTCGATCAAAGACAACGGTGTGGGCTTTGATATGCGCCATGCCAACAAACTATTCGGTGTCTTCCAGCGCTTGCACAACCAAGAGGAATTTTCAGGCACGGGCGTGGGATTAGCGCTAGTCCAACGCATCATTATTCGCCACGGCGGCCTCGTTTGGGCTGAGGCAACAATCGATCATGGGGCCACATTTTATTTCACCCTACCCAATCAAACGGAATGAAAACGACATTGGAAGTCCTGCTCATCGAAGATAATCCGTATGACGCGGAACTCGCAATTCGTGCCCTGGAAGAATTGAATCTCACGGACCATCTGATTCATCTAACAGACGGACAGGCAGCGCTCGATTTTCTTTTCGGCACCGGTACCTACGAGGGGCGCGATGTGAATCAGCTACCCAAGGTCATACTGCTCGACCTAAAACTACCGAAGATTAACGGGATTGAAGTCCTTCGTGAGCTCAGAGCAGACGAGCGCATGAAATATATTCCGATCGTGGTGCTAACCTCTTCCCGCGAAGAACGGGATATTCGTGAAGCCTACCACCTTGGTGCTAACAGCTATGTCGTGAAACCGATGGATTTCCAGTCCTATCTGGATGTGATCGGCAACCTGGGAAGCTATTGGTTGAAAATAAATTTATATGTAAACATCTAAAACCCAATGCTATGTCGACTCTTCCAAAAAAACTCCGTATTCTCTCTCTCGAAGACTCCCCTCTTGATGCCGAACTTATCCTTAACACACTCCAGGAGAACGAACTCGTGTTATTATGGTCCCGAGTGGATAACCGAATGGATTACGAGCAAGCGATCCACAAGTTCCAACCGGATCTTATACTAGCTGATTACAAACTGCCGGCTTTCAATGGTGCGCAGGCGCTTGAGATAGCCAAAGTCCTCTGTCCGGATGTTCCGCTCATCGTAATTTCCGGAGTCGTGGGCGAGGAAACCGCGGTGGAATTGCTCAAGAACGGGGCGACTGACTTCGTTCTCAAAGATCACCTCGCGCGTTTAGTGCCCGCTATTCACCGAGCGATAATGGAAGTAGAATCACGCAATGCCCGCCGCCAAGCCGAGATGGATCTGCACGAGCTCAACGAACAACTCGAACATCGTGTTGCGGATCGCACCCGCGAATTGCTGGCTAAAAACGCTATCATGGAAGAGGATTTAGAAATGGCTCGCGAACTCCAGATGGCGTTTCTTCCCTCTCATTTCCCGACGATACCGCGAGGCGCTTCGGAAGCAACCAGCGCGGTGAAGTTTAACAGCTTTTTCCATCCAACCAATCTGGTCAGTGGCGATTTTTACAATGTCGTGCGCATTTCGGATAGCTCCGTGGGCATCTTTATCTGCGATGTCATGGGGCACGGCGTGCGAGCTGCGCTGGTTACCGCAATCATGCGAGCCTTGGAAGAACAACTTTGCGATGTCGCGGACAATCCTGGCGCGCTGCTCACTCAAATGAATCATCAACTGCGTTTCATTTTGCGGCAACTTGAGA
>JBILMI010000203.1:0-3648 GCA_044375585.1 Luteolibacter sp. | reverse complement strand
ACGAATCTGTGATTCCTCCTGCTGCTTGCGAGCCAGTTCTCGTTGTGCTTGTTGCTGAAGCAATCTCTCTTGTTGCTCCTTGCGAACCTGTTCTTGATTCTGTTGCTGTTCGCGAAGTCCTTCCTCGCCCTCTTTCTGATCACGAGAGCGCTTTGCGATTTCTAACTCTTGATTAAGCTTTTCCTGCCGCTCTTGCTGCTTACGTTGAGCTTGTTCTAGCTGCTCTTGTTTCTGTTGATTTTCCCGATTTTCCAACTGCTGCTGGGGAGTGGTTTCTTCTTGTTGCGCCTGTTGATGTTTTAGAGCGTTGTCTGAACGAAGACGTTCTTCGCGCTCCGCTTCTTGCTGTTGGAGCGATTCTCTTGCTGCTTGGTTTTCTATTTCACTTTTCAGATCGAGGTCCCGACTTGTAGGTAACTGAGGCAGTTTCTGATTCTCGTTTATGTCACGATCTTGCAATATAATTGGAGGCTCAACGGGCGGATTTACGCTCGGACTACTTTCAATCACAGGAGGAATTATAACAATTTCATCCGTTAATTTGTTTGGCTGTGACTTTCCTTGACGGCTCTCTTTTAACTTACGATCTGTCAGACTAGGAATCACTGTCGATGAGTCGTTTCCTTCAACTGGAACCGTTGGAGTCTCTGAAATTTGCCGCTTGGAGTTCCTGTCTTTTACGAGATCATTTTGATTCATTGGTTGATCCGTATTTCCATTATCGTTTAGCCTCTTAGGCTGCTTTTGTTCTTTGTTGATTCGCTGGCTAGCATGCTTATCCCCACGGCTTTCTAATTCATTTTTAGCGAACTCTTGACGATTTTTATCGAGGCGATTCTGGCGCTCTTTCTCGAAGGACTCACGTCCTCCTGTATTGGTAACTACCAGTTGAGCTTTCCTATCTTCCTCATTTTTACGATCACGATATTGTTGGCGAATATCTGTAGGCAGTTCTTTGGTTCGATCTACCACCACATCACCGAGATCCCGGCTCACTCGCAAAGGACGGAGAGCCCGATTCCACTCGGCATTCATACGCGGAGCAACGACGTTTAATTCGTTTCCGCTAAACTTCGAACTCAAGTGACGTCCACCTCGTCCAAAATCTGGGCTATGTTCAAAGTGAAGCCGATGAATAGGGAAATCCCTACCAATACGAGTGCAGACATTACGATAACGCGGGCCACCCACAAAGACGCATCGGTTGCGCCTGACATAATGGGTAATATTCGTAGTGTTATTACAAATCACGATGTTTTGCGAGATTGGTAAACAGTGGCTGTAAATATTATTTCCGAAATTACGATATGAGATGAAGCTGAACCATGTGGTATCGATCACAAATCTACTCTCCACAGATGAATCCCATGAGTTATCATTCCAAGCAAGAGTCTCAGGAGGTAAGGGGGCCCAACCAATATGATCGGTGCTTTCACGCCACGTCACCCACGCAGGTGCCCACTCAGTTCCTGGAACCCATACCCAACCTACATTCCTCAAAAGCGCCCAGCGCCCATAATGATAACACGCCCAGCCGAACGGCTCACTAGAAACCCATGTCCAACCTTGATTCGTAAACGCCCAACGACCTTGTGTGTAAGGACGCCAAGTTACATCACGTACAGCCCAAGGCTGAAAAACATATCCGTAATCTCTAGTTTGAAACCATGAGCCATAGGCCCCAAGCGGTTCATAGAAATTTTTAAAATCTCCAGTCGGTCCACTGACGTAACTATCTTCGAGCGGAGGCAGCGTGTCCAGTGGTTCACGTCCAGCAAGATCTAACTCACGAGCATTCAAATTAGTTTCCAGACCTGTGATTTTATCTTCTCGGTTATCAAGTTCATTTTGATTATCAGAAACTTTCCGTTCGCGCTCTAACAATTCAGACTCACGATTTTGAAGCTCATTTGTGGCAGCGGTATTTTCTATATCCCGCAACGCTTCCATCGCGATACGTTCTTGCTCAATAAGCGCTCGCTCACGCTCTATGGCATCGCGTTCAGTAAGAATTTTCTCCGCGGCTAACTCCATTTCAAGTTGCCGCTGTCGCACAACAGCCTCAGCGGCTGTCTTTTCGAGTTGGCTAATTTTAGTATTGAGCTCCTTGTTTGGCTTTTCACAGGAAACAAGGGCAAGCACGATAGCAGCACTTATTATGGAGATTTTCATGGAACGGTAAATGGGGTTACGCGTTCTTGGACTGATATGCGGGAAATTTGATTCAATCTTTTTAAAACCTATCCAGCAATCAACTCAGAATGAAATCTATATAGGGTGTTTCGCCGCCCAATGGCTCACCAGGCAATCGCGAGATTTTAACTCCTAGCGCTTCCTCCATGGCTCGTTGCTCCATTGCAATAGCACGAGGAAATTTTTCGAAAATAGACCGAAGCGGATGATGAAATTGACGCAGCGTAATCTTTTCAGTCACCTCATCACAGATACAGCGCATAAAAAGGCCTTCTTTATTACGCAGTTTCACGAACAGGCCTGCACGATAAAGAAGCGTCGTCCCTTGGCTAAGGCGAGCTTTCCAATGGGTCTCCTGATCTTGGAAATATTGATACAGAAGCTTTTCTGGAGCGGTATCGCCAAAAAGTGTCCGAGCGTGATCAAGCATCTGTATCGAGAAAATCGATGGGACTGAGGGAAACATCGCGTCTGCTTTATCTGTCAAACGGTAAAAGATTTCGGGTCGGCCGATTTCTGTCCGAGGCAAACGAATGCGAATCAGATAATCGTGTTTGGTGAGATCCTCACAGTGTTGCTTCACAGTCATATAACTCACACCGAGCTCCTTGGCCAAATCACTCACGGCCATACCACCCGACATTTTTAACTGCATCAAGACACTCAGCCACTGAGGCTTCAGGAGATCATGGAATACGCTGAGGAACATGGATTTCGGCTAATTTTAAAGAGCTGCTCGATCCTAGCGTAGTTTTGATCCTTGTCGAGCCAGCGTCTCGCTCACCTCACACCAGAGCGGCCTATGACACATGGGCAGCAGCAATCAAAGTTAAGCTCAAAGAGATTGATGGAGAGTAGAGTAGGCGCTCAACCATTAGGAAATTCGCTTCCAATCCACCTCTTCTAGACAGGTTGGATCCGCAGCCACCCAATGACCCGCTTCAATTTCCCTGAGCGATAGATCCATACCTATGGTCTCATTATATCGTGGATGATTCATTCGGTGACCAAACGCACTTCCTTTTGGTGGATCAATCGGCGATGGAACATCTCCCTCTAACAGAATTTTCTTACGCTTCACCTTTGGATCCGCGACTGGCACGGCGGACAATAATGCCTTTGTGTACGCGTGTTTTGGATTGCGGTAGATGGTTTCAGAATCAGCAAGCTCAACGATTTTCCCAAGATACATCACAGCCACTCGGTCGCTAACGTGCTTCACAACTGAGAGATCATGTGCGATAAAGAGATACGAAAGATCAAATTCTTTCTGAAGATCGACTAGCAAATTGAGAATTTGCGATTGTACCGAAACATCGAGCGCAGAGACAGGCTCATCACAAACCAGCCATTTCGGCTTCAATGCTAAGGCTCTTGCAATACCGATCCGCTGTCTTTGTCCGCCAGAAAACTCAAATGGATAACGCTCCGCTGAACTTGCTGAAAGGCCTACCG
>JBILMI010000202.1:0-3650 GCA_044375585.1 Luteolibacter sp. | reverse complement strand
GTTTGCCCATGGCACATCTGCAGATGTAGCAAATGCACGTAAGATTATAAGCCGAACTTGTCCCGAGTCTCTTGCAGAACACCAAGCAATATCCGTAAAAGATACATCGCTCTTAATTATCTAAGTTATTAACTAAAAACCTGCACAATCTAACAAAAAATTTATGATGAATCATTTATACGGATGGATGGGCAAATGGTCAGGCGGAGGAATGTGGATACCAACCGTTATTAGTGTCGCGATCGTGATTCTACTGGCCGTCGTGATTGGTAAGATGTCTAAAAAATAAACACCACTCTCCGTCCTTAAGCGGACTCAAAATTTGGTAAATGATTTATCAAATCCCTACCGAGATCATGGCGTTCAATCGCGCGTTTTCGTTCCGAGATACTTAGCATCAGAATCATCATCCGCTCAGCACGCGGCGACAGCGTTCCTCCGTTGCTATGACTTCTACGCACCTCTTCAACCCCAGATAACAGTGGTTGATTCCAGACATTAAGGGGTTGTTGCTCAGTCGTATTCATAGCCAAGACAGTGCTCTGAAATGAGAGATTAAAACAATGGGGTCAAAACCCCAAATTTATTCAACCTAACTAAACAAATCACCAGTCGATCCAACTTTGCCAAAAAACGAATGACCATGAGGTCTTCACCCCATGGATAATTTGTAGGCCGTGCCGTATGATTTGGGTCATGAAAATAAAACTCACTCATACGCGAAACAGTATTCCGAAAAAATCACGCATCGAAATCGTTGCGCTGCTACAGGCGAGATTGGCCGATTCCATCGATCTCATGATGCAGGCCAAGCAAGCTCACTGGAATGTGAAGGGTCCGCATTTCATTTCGCTTCATGAGCTTTTCGATAAAGTTTATACGGAAACTGGCGTGTATGTGGATCTCATCGCTGAGCGCATTGTTCAGTTAGGTGGAATTGCACAAGGGACCATACGCGCAGCGGCAAAGGCCTCTGGCATGCCGGAATATTCCTTGCAAATTTCCAGCGGTCATAAGCATGTGGCGGAACTTGCTCACGCCATCGCTTTTTATAGCGAAATGATTCGTGAGGGAATCGCGCTTTCCATGAAGATCGGTGACGCTGGAACGGTTGATCTATTGACGCAAGTTTCGCGTGGAGCAGATATGAATCTTTGGTTCGTTGAAGCACACGAACAGGAGGAAAAATAACCCAAGCCCCAATTGAATTTCATGAACAAGAATCCCATCAACAAAGGAATCATAGAAGAAAACTCGAATGGCGTTGGAGAGATCAGCGGCGAAATGGTGTGGACTCGCGCCAAACAACTTGCCCTGATCAATGGTCAGCCCATGACCAACGAGCATTATGGTCAGGCACTACGTGAACTGACGGGCGGAGACGATATCGATGCCAAACAGGCATTTCTAGAATCGATTCCTGAATCCCAGCGCTGGGATCCAGTTCCAGGATCAGTCGGTCATCAGGCACCAGTGTCTGCAAGCGAAGACGAGGATGAAGATGGCGAAAGTGAGAGCGCGCAACTCTTCGCAGAAGGCGTCAGCGAGGCTGAACATGATCAAATGCTCCAAGCAGCAATCGCTGCTAAAGAAAAGGATTAAAAACTGCGCAGCGGTTGTAGCGATTTCTCACTCAGCCATTCTTTACCACCTAACAGTTCACCAGCACGAAGGGCAAGTTAGCAAACCTCAAGAACTCGTTGGACGACTGCGAACGCATCCTGAACGACGAGCTCAAGGACCATCCTGGAAAACTAATACTGACGTTTTTGATCCGTATGAATTTAAGGTAGGATTTTACCTTATAGCAGGAAAAATCCCATTTGCCTAAATTCAATTGTTGGCACTCGCGTTAATCACGGAGCCGCCGCTCTTTAAATCATTTCGATCGGACGCAAAGGGGGACGACATCGAAACACAAAGACGAAAGAATCATCATGTTAAACAAAGTCAAAACACTAAAGGGTTACAAACTAGACAGTCTCGACGGAGAGTTTGGAGAGGTGAAAGAATTTTATTTCGACGACCAGCACTGGACGGTTCGCTATCTGGTTGCGAATACTAGGAATTGGCTAATAGGCAGGCAGGCGCTGATTTCGCCATATGCGCTGGTCGCTGCGATCAAAGCCGAGCGCCGCATCGCCGTGAACTTGTCCAAGATGCAGATTGAGGAATGCCCTCCATTAGACAGCGACAAGCCTGTCTCTAAACAATTCGAACAGTCTTTCTACGGGCATTATGGATACCCAGTCTATTGGGGCGGCCTTTACAGCTGGGGATATTATCCCTACCCGGTCCATGACAGTGACCTATGCAAACAACCCACCCAATCTGAACAGACGTGGGATCACAATTTGCGTAGCACTGATGAGGTAACTGGCTATCACATCCAAGGCACAGATGGCGAAATCGGTCACGTTGAAGATTTCATCATCGATGATGTGACATGGGCGATTCGCTACCTAGTGGTTGCTACACGAAACTGGTGGCCAGGTAAGAAGGTCCTGATATCCCCACAATGGATCGAGTCTGTTAGTTGGGACGAATCAAAAGTGTTTCTCAATCTCTCCCGTGAAGCGATCAAGCAATCACCGAAATACACTGAAGAGTCCTTGATTACTCGAGACTACGAGACTGATCTCCACCTTCACTACGATCGACCCAGCTTTTGGTCAAGTAAACCAAAGACACGCGAGTTTTCACATTAAACCATGCTTTAAAATCCCTATGAAAACAATTGTATACCTACTATCAGTGACGATCGTTGGGCTCGTATTTGCCAGCGCTGTATTTACTGGCTGCAAAAAGGAATCGCCAGCCCGCACCATAACAGAGGAACAGATCAATCAGAATCTCGGCGAAAAGGTGAAGGCCGCGTTTGAAAGCTCGCCCTCACTCAAATTTCCTGATGTTCAGGTGGCGGCGTTCAAAGAAAAAATACAGCTCAGTGGCTTCGTGATAAGCGAAGATCAAAAAAGTTCCGCTGAAACCATAGCAAAAAAAGTTCCTGGCGTGTTGGAGGTAGAAAACCGCATTGAGCTGAAACATTGATGATTAAATTTTCAAACCCGCATCGTTTGCACAGGTAAATCAAACATAATGGTAAGCAAAAAATTACTAACTCACGATTTTTCAACCTGACTTGCTACCCATTCCAGACAGCCATGACTATCGCTTTATCAGCCAAAACATCGGCATCATTCTGACAATCAGCAAGACTCGCTTCGCTTTCGTCACTTCGTTCAATCTTCTTGAGCGGCCTCTGGTGGACCGACCGCAAGTCGATAACCTTTCCCCACCCCGCTCACTTATTCTTCGGAAGCCTGATACTACGGATGAGCATCGCTCTCCTAGGCTTCTACTGGATCGGAAAAGACGATTGGAAACGACTGATCGTCTGCCTCATTGGATTTACCAGCTTTCGGTTAGCAGTCATATGGTGTGACGCGATAATTAAATAGAGCAACCAAGCAGGTTAGTCATGCGCCTTAGCCACGACGAAATGATTTTTTACCAAAATTCCTTTAGGGGCTGTACTAGCTAAGGCTTATTGTTGAGCCTGTTTTACCCAGTATTTAAGCTGCTTCAAGAGCATTTGATGGTTACCTCCATTGAAGCGCCATTCACACTCCTTCAAAAACCAGTGAAAG
>JBILMI010000201.1:0-3680 GCA_044375585.1 Luteolibacter sp. | reverse complement strand
GCCGACTTCCGCGGCGAAGGTCCAGCGGGTTGCGATGAAGACGCCGATGATGCCGCTCGCTAGTAAAGCTTTCGCCATATCTTCTTCGCCAAGTCCCATCGAATCCGCCATGGCTACTACTGCACCGGGAAGAGCTGCACAGGCGCCAGCTGTCGGCGCCGCAACAATAACCCCCATTGAGCTTTTTACTTCCATGAGCGCAGTCACATATAAAATAATCCGATTCAACGCTCCCCCATCAAGCAAGGTTCCTGCGCGCATCATTTCATCAAACTTTCCGCATTGATAACCGAGCACCCGATCATCGTAAACCGTTCCAGCAATACCTTCAGCGATGGATCGTCGTACAATTTTTACGATCTCTATCATTTTTGAGATCACTTCTTTCTCACTGATGCTTCCCCGAGCCATTTCATAAGCCACAGCGAGTTTCCAAAGCGGAGTTCCCTTACCTGCGTCGAATGCCAGCATTTCCTCACAGGTCGTGAAAGGCACATGAGTTTCTTTTCCAGAAGTCACGGGCAATACCGGAGAAAGTCGTTTAACTGAATGGACGTTTGGAAGTTTGCTAGAGATCGCCTCATTGATAAACTGAGCAGCTTTGACCTCAACCAATCGACGTTTTTCAGATTGATGAACGATCACTTCATAAGCATCAAATTGACTTTTAAGTGCTTCAACGAGATCAAATGTATCACCTTCAGACCAAAGCAAGGTTTCATGGCAATCGCCGAAAATAGAAACAGTGAAACCATCGATATCGATCACTTCCATCATTCCACCACCTGTAGAAATGGCGCGCAGCGTGTGCGTTTCAGTATCGCTGCGGAGAGTGAGTCGATACGTATTAGGATGGGGATCACCCGCATCCACAGTCTCAATGGCAATTCTGACTCCGCTATCATTTAAAGTCTTCATGGAACCAGGTAGACGCTCATCTGCTGCATCCCAGCCCATCAAGCCACCAAACAACCCCATATCCGATCCCTGAGTATCATGGGTCGTCGGCAAGGATCCGTTACGATCGAACTCCACCAAAACATCAGTGAATTCATTTCCCATTAGCTCTCTAGCAAGTCGGCCAATTCGCAACGCCGCTGCGCAGTGCGAACTAGAAGGCCCACGCATCACTGGGCCGATCACATCGTTGAAAATACTGACTATCATAAATTGAGAGAGTTGGGGCTTATCGAAGGCGCTCCATCACGCCAGCTGAAGGGCTAGAATGCAAGCCACATAGCATAAGGTCGCATATCGAATATTCATCTGATTAATCGACCTGAAAGACACTCATTATTTAACTTCTGTTCGTAGGCTAATTTCCCGAATCGCCCATTCTGCGTGTTCGGATATGAGAAGTTCAGGATCTTTCGCAGCGACTTCTAAAGCCGGCAAATCAGCTTTGGTCCCAGTGTTACCAAGGGCCACACAAACATTCCTCAAAAACCGTGGACGTTTGATGCGCTTTATTGGGGATTTTGCGAAGACCTGACGAAACCTATCATCATCCATTCCCAAGAAATCCCGCAAGCTATGAGCAAAGATTTCAGGGCGTGCTTGGAAAGTGATTTCATGCGATTCCTTCGCGAATCGATTCCACGGGCATACATCTAAGCATTGATCACAGCCGTAGATTCGATCCCCGATGGCGCGTCGAAACTCATCTGGAATCGGCCCTTTATTTTCGATGGTGAGATAAGAAATGCAGCGACGAGCATCGAGTTTATGCGGAGCGATAATGGCTTGGGTCGGACAAGCATCGATGCAGCGCGTGCATTTCCCGCAATGATCGCCGAAGTCTTTATCAGGGCTGAGATCAAGCGTGGTGAGAATGTCAGCAAGAAAAAACCAAGTGCCCATCTGGCGATGAATCTGAACTGTCGATTTTCCGTTCCAACCTAAGCCGGAGTCGGTCGCGAAATCTCGCTCGAGTATCGGCCCTGTATCGACGTAGTAACGCTGCTTACCACCGAGTTCAACAAGAGCCAGATTGAAATCCGCCAAGCGCTTTTCGATCAGATCATGGTAGTCATCATTCCATGAATACTTTGCGATCCGATAGTTTTTAGGATGTTCGTCCGGAAAAGGATCATCTCCAGTGTAATAATTTACTGCTAAGCAAATCACCGACTTACAACCCGGTAGCACTTCACGAGGATCGCAGCGACGATTGGGATTTCGCTCCAACCATTGCATATCGCCGTGAGAACCATTTTCAATCCACGCTTCAAAATCGTCCGCATGAGTCGCACGCTTAGCAAGAGCGATACGACAATCGTCAAATCCGAGCTCCGCGGCCAACGCCTTAACTTTCAAATTCAGACTGTTCATTCAGACTGAGTGAAGTAATACCGTGCACTTTCTAAAATTCCCGTCGCAATTTCACTGGAATCTAAACCTGAAATATCGATTTTTAAATGAGCCGTATCGCGATACCACGGCTCCCGCTCGGCTAGCAACTTAGAGATTCTTTCGCGAGCATCCTCATGATTAAGTAGTGGCCTTTCCTGATTGCGCGAAGTCCGCTCGTAGATCAGTTCTTCAGGCGCTTCTAGCCACACCACATATCCAAGCTGACGTAATAGATTGCGATTTTCCGGGCGAATCACCACACCTCCACCCGTTGATATGATATGTCGCTTGTCGGTTAGTTTCGCTATTTCAATAAGCTGCAAAGTCTCAATATCTCGAAACGCTGTCTCGCCTTCATCTTTGAAAATTTCAGTGATTTTTTTCCCTATCACCTCTTCAATCAATCGATCCATATCTATTAATGGATAACCCAAGCGAAGGTTGAGTTCCCGTCCCACCGTGGATTTCCCACTGCCCATGAAGCCGATCAGAACGATGTTCTTCGGTGTGACTGCGGTTTGACTCATGGGCAGATCCTACAACAAAGTCGACCTAGGTAGAAACTGGAAAATCTCGTAATGCGCGGACTTCTTGTCGGAATGCATTTTCTCATGCATGTTGAACCTATGTTCGAATTGAAATTAGACCCCAACACCAACTGGGGACTGTTTGGGATAGGTTTATTCTATCTCATCGGCTTTTTTCATATTCTACATGCCCTGATGCATACTCGAACCGCACAAGGAACCATTGCATGGGTAGTTTCCTTATTATTTATACCGTTTTTGGCGATCCCACTTTACTGGCTATTGGGTAGAAATAAATTTGCTGGCTACGTTCGTGCAAGACGTGGAAACGATGTTGAACTGAGAAAGCTTGCAAAAGACATGAGCCAAAGTCTCAAGAAATTCGCCATCGATCACCCAGCAGAAAACTTTTTCGAACGATGCTCAGAGGAACTTGGAGGACTTCCTTTTACCGGAGGAAATCGACTCAATCTACTGATCAATGGAGATGAAACTTTTGAGGAAATATTCGCTGCGCTAAACCGTGCAGAAAAATACATCTGCGTGAATTTCTTCATCGTGAAGAACGATAAGATCGGTAAGAAATTCCAGCAATCCTTGATGGCACGCGCCAGAGCTGGAGTGAAGGTATTTTTCCTATTCGATGAAATCGGTTCTCACAAACTTTCATCAACTTTTCTCGGTGAACTAGAGGACGCTGGCGTCGAGTGTCAATCATTCGGATCTAACCGCTTCTGGTGGTCACGCTTACAAATAAACTTCCGAAATCATCGAAAAATCCTTATTGTTGACGGAATCGAA
>JBILMI010000049.1:0-13963 GCA_044375585.1 Luteolibacter sp. | reverse complement strand
AATCGGGCAATCATCATCATTTATTGCTGTTGCTGTTGTTGTTGTTCCTGCCAAGCGGTTACGGCATCGTGGCCGCGTTGCTGCATGCTGCGTTGGGACTCAAACATTTCTGGCATCAGGACAAATGTTTCGAAGACGAGTTCACCGATGAGGTTAAAGCGTTCTTGCAATCCATCGAGATACGCGTGAAGGCCAAGCGCCAGCGCTTCTTCCGCATTGCCGTAGTTGAGATCGGCCAACAACCTGCCGCTCTCTCGCTCCGCGTCGTTGAGGAAACTACCGCGTGGGCTGCCGGAAATGAGGTGAATGCATTCGTCCACACGATCCGCGCAGTAACGCACGGAACGTGGGAAATTTCTAGAAAAGACCAAGAAGCTGAGCGCTCCTTCGACATCGAAGCGATGATGACCGGAGCGAAACGCGCCGAGGGCACCGCAGGAACCAAGAATTGCCGTCCAGTGTAACATGCCGGGCGCACCGATACTGCCTTGGCCTTCGTCTGGGAGATAGGAGGTTGTGTCTAGGAAGCGGGTCGTTTTATCCGCACGTTCGAGGTGGCGACCCAGCTGCATAAACTCCCAACCTTCATCGCGAGTATGACTGGTCGCGGAGATTCCTAGGAACGTCGCAACCGAACGACGAATACGCTCATAGTAACGAGGTGGAGCTTCTTTCAGAAAATAAGCTGCCTCATCGGAGCGAACAAAAAGGTGGAGGGCATTGATCTCTTCCCACATCTCATCAGATATCTGATCTCGCACCGTACGCGCGCTTTCGCGTGCTTGAGCAATACAAGACGTGATACTGCTTACGTTCCTCGGGTCATCTGTTAGAAATCGGATCACGTCTTCGCCATGCGTTTCAGGATAAAGGGATTGAAATAACTCCTCATCTCCAGTGCAGAGAATGATGGGTCTCCAGAAATCAGCAATCCGATCACTGCCGAGTGTCTCGTTATCTAACAGAAGGTGGCGATTGACATCAATGAGGCGAGCTAGGTTATCAGCCCGTTCAACATAGCGAGCCATCCAGTAGAGAGTATTGGCGACACGGGAAAGCATGGTTCTTTAAAAGGATGATGATTTATTTAGTGGCGAAGAACCCAAGTATCTTTACTGCCGCCGCCTTGGGAGGAGTTAACAACCAGCGAGCCTTTCTTGAGAGCGACACGAGTAAGCCCACCCGGAACGATGCGTGGGGATTCTCCATAAATGATATAGGGCCTCAAATCGACGTGGCGACCTTCCATGGTGTCCTCGCACCAGGTCGGGCAGCGGGAGAGTGAAACCACGGGTTGGGCGATGTAGTTAGTCGGATCCGCGATGATGCGTTGGCGGAAATCAGCGATTTCCGTTTTGCTCGCCGCAGGCCCCATGAGCATACCGTAGCCGCCGGATTCGTTGGTGGCTTTTACGACAAGCTCTGGCAAATGATCGAGAATGTAGCGCAAATCATCATCTTTCGCCGCGAGATACGTCGGGACGTTTTGTAAAATCGGCTCCTGCGCGAGGTAGTAGCGGATGATATCAGGAACAAAAGCGTAGATGGCTTTGTCATCCGCCACGCCAGTTCCGACCGCATTCGCGAGCGCGACGTTTCCTTCGCGGTAAGCATTCATGATTCCGGGGACCCCGAGCACGGAATCTTTGCGGAATACCACGGGATCGATGAAATCGTCATCGATACGGCGGTAGATGACATCAACGCGCTCCAGTCCGCGAGTGGTTCGCATGTAAACGATGTTGTCGCGCACGACCAGATCGCGACCCTCGACAATCTCAATGCCCATTTCGCGAGCGAGGTAACAATGTTCGAAATACGCGCTATTGTGACAGCCGGGAGTGAGGAGTACGCAGACGGGATTTCCGGATTTGCGCGGTGCGATGTGGCGTAGCATTTCCAGAACTTCAAGCGGGTAGGAATCGACCGAGCGGACCGAGGAGGTATCAAAAAGATCAGGGAAAACCCGTTTGAGCGCCTTGCGGTTTTCTAATAAGTAAGAAGCGCCGGAAGGGCAGCGACCGTTGTCTTCAAGCACCAACCATTCACCTTTGTCGTCGCGGATCAGATCGCTGCCACAAATGTGGATATAGATATCACCTGGGACGTCGATGCCACGGAACTCAGGGCGATAATGCCGCGCTTGCTCGATAAATGAACGCGGAATGATGCCGTCTTTGAGGATCTGTTGATCGTGATAAATATCGTGGAGAAAAAGATTCAGCGCAGTGATCCGCTGGGTTAGGCCGGATTCGAGGTGTTCCCATTCATTTGCCGGAATGACCCGTGGGACCGGATCAAAAGGAAAAATGCGCTCACTGCCGCGAGAGTCGTGATAAACGTTGAAAGTGACGCCTTGGGTCAAGAAATACAGCTCACAGGTCGCCTTACGCGCCTCAAAATCGTTCTGATCTAGCGCGGCGATGCGATCAAGGAGTGGGGCGCAATGAGGTCGAACCGTCCCATCTGGATGGAACATTTCATCAAAAAAAGCTTCTGGCAGGTATCCGTTGAGCATGGGTTTTACGTGGTCGTGCGAGTTTAGCAGTTTGTGAGCCAAGCAGCAAAAAACTAGATTTCAGAAGTCAGAGACCAGAATTAAAACGGAGGCACGGAGGAATAGGAGAAAACAGAGAAGACCTGAATTGGCAGGATGAATCGCTCCTCACAATCCTTGTCGCGGCCACGACAAGGATTGTGAGGAGCGATTTGGGAATGTATCTTCATTTGTTCTCATAAATGATTCTCCGCGTCCTCCGTGTCCTCTCTTCCCTCCGTTTTAAAAAGAAGCGCAAACCAAGAATGCGGTAGTTTCACCCATTTTCCCACGAATCACAAATATTGACGTGAGCGCCAGCAACAGGCAAACTCATCGCTTATGACAGTTGGCATCATCATGGGAAGCACGTCGGATTGGCCGACGATGGAACATGCGGCGCGAGTTCTAAAAGACTTCGGCGTGGAGTATCATGCGGAAGTGGTGAGCGCTCACCGCACGCCGGATAAATTGGTCGAGTATGCGAAGCAGGCGAAAGCCAAAGGCTTGAAATGCATCATCGCCGGCGCAGGTGGTGCCGCGCATTTACCGGGCATGGTTGCCGCCATGACTGAACTGCCAGTGCTCGGGGTTCCTGTGGAATCGAAAATCCTCAAAGGCGTGGATTCCTTGCTCTCTATCGTGCAGATGCCAGCAGGAATTCCAACCGCGACGTTTGCCATCGGCCATGCCGGCGCGACCAATGCCGGTCTATTCGCCGTGGCGATGTTGGCAGTGGAGAATGCGGATTTAGCATCTAAGCTCGCCGAGTTCCGCAGCAAACAAACCGCGAAAGTGGCTGAGGCCGTTTTGCCTGAGTTGGATTGATTTTTTGTTACCATGTCAGCTTCGGTTTTTTTCCCTTTAGATAAGCAACAAGTCGTCGGTGTGATCGGCGGAGGTCAGCTAGGGCGGATGCTCGCCCTCGCGGCTCGGCGGATGGGAGTGCGTTCAGTGGTTTGGACCGGTGGGCTCGAAGCTCCAGCTATCGAAGTTGCAGATGAAGTGATCGATCTGCCCTTCGATTCCCCAGAAGCACTGGAACAGTTCTGCAAGCAAGCAACCGTCGCGACCGTGGAGTTCGAAAACATTCCGCTCGCAACGCTCGAAGGCGTGAGAAACCGCATCGCCATTTTCCCATCGCCGGAAGCTGTTGGGATTTGCCAGAACCGCGAGCGCGAAAAGAATTTCCTTAAGCAAAACGGGATTCCTTGCACGTGGTTTCGAGTCATCGAAACTCTAACAGATTTACAAACCGCCATGGCCGAGCTCAACGGACCGGGAGTTTTGAAAACCGCAGCGTTTGGATACGATGGCAAAGGTCAGCTGAAAATCCAAGGCGATGAAGATCCGGCTACGGTTTGGAAAAACTTTGGTGAAGAACGCGCGATCTTGGAAGCATGGGTTCCCTTTGAACTGGAAATTTCCGTAATGGTCGTCCGCTCGGCAGATGGCGAGGTAAGAACTTACGATCCTGCGGAAAACCGCCATCGCAATCACGTGCTCGATGTATCCATCGTTCCGGCTCGGATTTCCGAGACAACTGCCAAGCAAGCCCGCGAGCTCGCAGAAAAAGTCGCCATCGCGCTTGATTACCGCGGCATCATCGGAGTGGAGTTTTTTGTGAATCACGATGGCTCACTGGTCGTCAACGAAATGGCACCGCGCCCTCACAACTCCGGCCACCACACCATCGATGCCTGCGCGACCTCTCAGTTCGAGCAACAACTCCGCGTCGCTCTCCAGATTCCACTTGGCTCGACTCGTCTTATCTCGCCCTGCGTCATGCTCAACTTATTAGCAGATTTCTGGCAGGACGAAACCACGCCTCCCGATTGGACTCCGTTGTTAGAAACTGATGGTGCAGTGCTGCACCTCTACGGGAAACGCCGCGCTCCTGGCATGCGGAAAATGGGACACGCGACGCTCTTGGGAGAAGATACGAATGACATTTTGAAGCGGGTTGAGAAACTTGCGAGTGGGTGGTTGGGGTAATGAGCGTCAGCCAAATCAAAAATCAGCTATCAACAATCGTCATTCATCAATCAGTGTCTTGCGGCGCTTTGCGATGATGAGATCCGTAACCCATTTCGTTTGATTGACGATTGTTGAATGAAGAGGCTTTCAACTATCCATTTTGATCACTCCTCTGAAACTCCTCACACACAAACGCATCAAGAGAATCGGTCTTGGCTTGATCATCGCAGTCACGATCTGGTGTATGATCATCACGACATGGATCTGGCGTTACGGAGCGCATAATGATACGGCTAAAGCTGACTGCATCATCGTTCTCGGAGCTGCGGTGGATGGAGAGAATCCGTCACCTGTTTTTGCGGAACGCATTCGTCATGGATGAAATGCCTCTTTGGACTTTGGATAAAAGACTGGATAAACTGGCTAAATCTCTGACTTGATGCTTTGGTTTTCCGTTTCAAATATAAAACATCGGGTCAGATGTCGGGCTGGCAAGAGATTCCAAGGTGATTTCCTCAAGATTTTTGGTCAGCTGGGCGGAAACGTTTTCCCATGCCCGGCGGACGGCGGAGCCGGATTCTCCTTGATCTAGCGCGGTATTCTGGAGTTGTGAGGGTTCCACGGCCTCAATAATTTGGCGCAGGTTGATCTGGGAAGCGGGGCGGGAGAGCAAATATCCGCCAGAGGCACCGCGGCGGGAATCGATCATTCCTCCACGCCGGAGATCATTTAGAATTTGCACTAAAAAGTTTGCGGAGACAGCTTCGCGTTGCGCTAGGTCGTCAAGACGGGTAAGTGTCTTGCCGTCATAGGTTTTCGCGAGTTGCGCGAGGGCTCGGCAGGCGTATTCTAATTTTTGGGAAATCTTCATGAGCAAGAAAGAGCAAACAGCGGTGCAAGAGAGTGGAACGAAGTTGTGCGGTGGGGAAGCCGCGAATTTAGAAAACCTCTGGATGAAGCTTCGTGCCGAGGCTGAGCGGTTGCACCAGGAGGAGCCGGGACTGAGAAATTTAGTGGAAGATGTCGTGCTTTCACGGGCGAGTTTCGCTGCAGCTCTCTCCGTGCGCTTGAGCCGTAGGCTGGCGCGTGAGGACATGCCGCGTGAGACGATTGAGCCCTTATTTGAAGATATTTTTACCAAGCATGAATCGATCGCCCGAGCTTGCAGCCGCGATTTGTTGGCGATGTTCGAGCGCGATCCTGCGTGCTTTTCTCCGCTAGAGCCCTTGTTGTTTTTCAAAGGCTTCATGGCGCTGAGCACGTATCGGGTGAGTCACCAGCTTTGGAAAGATGGCCGGCGCTGGTTGGCGCTCTATTTGCAGAGTATTTCCTCTGAGGTATTTTCCACGGACATTCATCCAGCGGCGACGATTGGGTGCGGGATCTTACTCGATCACGCGACGTCGTTTGTCGTCGGTGAAACGGCGATCATTGAGGATGACGTATCAATTCTCCACGAGGTCACACTCGGCGGAACGGGTAAGGACAGTGGCGCGCGACATCCGATCATTCGTTCGGGTGTGTTGATCGGTGCGGGAGCGAAAATTTTGGGTCGGGTCGAGATCGGCACGCACGCAAAGGTTGGTGCAGGCAGCGTGGTGTTAAATGATGTGCCTCCACATACCACCGTGGCGGGTGTGCCGGCGGTCATCGTTGGCGAGGCGCGTGAAAGCAATCCAGCCATGGAAATGAATCAGAAGCTGGATTGCAGGGGTCCAGATATTTAACAATTTTTGATACATGGAAATCGATACCCCCGAAGTTGAACCGAGCAAGCGACAGTGGCTGGGTTATTGGAGCATGATTGTTCAGCAGACGCAGAATGCATTTAATGATAAAGCCGCGCAGTTCATTCTAGTTCCGTTAGGCGGTGTCGTTGGTTATGCGGTGGAGTCGTGGGCGGGGGTGATGATCGCATTGCCGTTTGTATTGTTTGCTCCGCTTGCTGGCTGGATGAGCGATCGGTTTTCGAAACGTGATGTTCTGTTAGGTTCCGCAATCGCGCAGATCATCATCTTGGCGCTGATTGCTACGGCGATTTGGATAAAAAATATGCCGCTGGCGTTGGTTGGATTTTTCCTGCTCGCCACACAAGCCGCGTTTTTCAGTCCTGCCAAGTTCGGGATCAACAAAGAATTAGTCGGTTCACGGCATCTTGGCTTTGCGTCCGGCGTGCAGCAAATGATGGCGATGCTTGCTCTTCTGGTGGGTCAAATCATTGCAGGATGGTGGTATGATGAAAGATATAAAGCGTTAGGTTCGCAGCCTGAAAATGGTTGGGCTGCGGCTTTCTTTCCACTGTTTCTTCTAACATGCGTATCAGTTCCAGCGATAGGTACGGCGCTGCTGATTCCGAGAGTTTCGGCGCATGCAAAAACGCCGATCTCCGTGGGATTATTGTTCAGTCATTTCCGTGATATCGGCGAGCTTTGGAGAGAGCAGGGGCTACGTCGCGCCTCGTTCGGAGTTACATTTTTTTGGGGCTTTGCGGCATTTGTTAATTTGTGGTCGGTCAAAATTGCGAAAGTGATGACCGAGGGCGGCGAAGGATTCGGAACTTTATCTTCGATTTTTATGGCTGCCGCCTCACTCGGCATGGCGATAGGTTTTGGTTTTGCATCATGGTTGTTGCGCAAAAAAATCGAACTCGGCTGGGTGCCGCTAGGGGGATTTTTGATGACGATCAGTGCACTGGCTCTCGCGTTGTTTCCTATGGGAAAAGCGGAAGCTTATCTAAAGCTGTTAGATTGGCAGTTACTCAAATTTATTACCGACTCTCCACACGAGGCGTTGTTTTTGCTGACGCTAAGCGTATTGGCTCTCTCCTCCGCGCTGTTCCTCGCTCCGCTCAATGCTTGGATGCAGGACCGCTATCCCGCTGATAAACGCGGCGAGCTGCAATCTGCCGTAAACCTACAGGATTGCTTTGCTGGGATCATTGCGGTGGTGTCGATCGAGGTGATGTTTCTGATTTCGAATTCGCTCGGCATGTCTCAACTCGCCGGTTTCCGCATGCAGCTCATCGTGATCGGCACGGCTTGCGGAATCATGACTTTTTACGTGATGCGGGTTTTGCCTGCGGACTTCATCCGCTTGCTCGTCGGCTCGTTGGTGAAATTTATCTATCGCATCAAAGTTAGCGGACTCGAGAATCTTCCGAAAAGTGGTGGCGCTTTGTTGCTGCCAAATCACGTGACTTTTGCGGATGCTTTTTTCCTCTCCATCATTTCCGAACGTCCTGTGCGTTTTGTGATGGATGAAAGCTTCATGGCGAATCCAACCATACGCCTCTCTGCAACATTGTTCGGCACGGTAACGATACGTCGATCACATCCTTTGGAAGCCATACGGGCAACGGTTGAGGCTCTGGCCAGCGGGAATCTTGTGGTGCTTTTCCCAGAGGGTCAGCTAACGCGAACGGGTGGCTTGTGCAAGCTAGAGAGGGGATTTGAGGTGATCGCTAAAAACACTAAGGTTCCGATTCTTCCCGTTTGGGTGGATGGTTCATGGGGTTCGATTTTCTCTTTCGAGCGCGGTAGGTATTTTAAGAAAATGCCTTACGCTATCCCTTACGGCTTATCTGTTGCGATCGGTGAATCGATCAATATGCCCAAGTTGAATCGGCGAGTCGTGCAGGCGTCATTATTGAAAGCCTCAGCGGAGGCGATCGATTTTCGCTTTGCTTACAAGGCAACGCCGCAAGTTCGCAACGCGCATCAGCTCAAGCATTTCAATGCGATACCACGTCGCGCGAAGCTCCACATTCTAGAGAGCGATTCTGAGATAGATGCAATCCGTCCTGTGCTGGAAAGCTTTGTCCGCTCAACCGGTGGGAGGATTATTGATGAGAAGAATTTCATCGCCCGAGATGGCACGTTATGGATCGGAGCTGCCGAGCTGAGAACACAAATTGAGAAAGTAACACAGATCGATGGCGAATGCAGCTTCTTCGATTTCAGCAAGCAGTCGAACCAATTGTTAGAAATTCATGGCATCGTCCACATGCCTTGTCTTGCATTAAATGGACAAGTGATTTCTATGTCCATGCCGCACCCACCACTGCCCATGGTCGAAAGTTTCTTCCAAGCGGGTCACAAACTCGGCTCGTTCGGAAAACTTATGCCTGGCTGGTATGTCGAGGGCGACAAGCTCATGCCGCTTGGAATTCCATGGCCAGAAGAGCTAGAGATCGATGCTGAATGCTTTGTCGATGTTACGACGGTGACGGAATCAGTCTAGGCTCTACCTTTTGGTATTTTTTTCTAATGATTTAGCTTTAGCTTTTTCAGCTTCGGCTCGACCACGTATTGGCAATAGCTGTTGCGGGTCTTGTTCTGGAAATAGTAGTTCTGATGATAGTTTTCCGCAGGGAAAAATATCGTCGCAGGAGCGATCTCGGTGACGATGGGCTTATGGAAATTTTCCTGAGCCGCTTGCTTGGATTGTTCTGCTATCTTTTTTTGCTCTTCGTTTTCGTAAAAAATCGCCGAGCGGTATTGAGTGCCGACGTCGTTGCCTTGGCGGTTGAGTTGAGTGGGATCGTGAAGATCCCAGAACCATGCGAGAATGGTTTCAAAATCGATTTTTTCAGGGTCAAACACCACCTGCACCACTTCTGCGTGACCCGTATTTCCTCCGCAAATCTGCTCATAGGTCGGACTCGGAGTTTTGCCGCCCATGTAACCCGAAATCGCAGCGTGCACACCATCGATTTGGTTGTAAGCCGCCTCCACGCACCAAAAGCAACCCGCGCCTAACGTGGCGACTTGCGCGCCTTCAGGGATTTCGGGTAAAATAGCTATCGGTGTTGTTTCAGCATCGCTCATGATACGCACAGCTTAATTCTATTTTACGCGCAAGCAAGCCAACGGAGTTCCGCATTGCAGCGTGGCGGATTCTAATGTTTATTAGATCATGAAGAAAACCCGTATAGAACATGATTCCATGGGTGCACTTGAAGTCCCAGTCGATGCGCTTTACGGAGCTTCCACTCAGCGAGCAGTGGAAAATTTTACGATATCTGGTCAAGCGATGAATCCTAAATTGATTCATGCTTATGGTTTGATCAAAGAGGCAGCAGCGCTGGCCAATCAACGGATCGGCTTGCTTGATGCTTCACTCGCAAGGGCCATTGCGGAAGCGGCTCGGGAAGTTGCAGAGGGGAAACACGATGCTCATTTTCCTGTAGATGTATTCCAGACGGGTTCCGGCACCTCGACCAACATGAATGCGAATGAAGTGGTTTCTACACTTTGTCGCCAGCGCGCGGTGAACGTTCATCCGAACGATCACGTCAACCTCGGTCAATCATCCAACGACACCTTTCCGACAGCGATCCACATCGCCACGTGTTTGCAAATTCGCGATGTCCTGATGCCTGCGCTAGAGTTGTTAGAAAAATCTCTTTCAGGAAAAGCATCCGAGTTTGACAATGTTTTGAAAATCGGTCGCACGCATTTGATGGATGCGGTGCCGATGCGGCTTGGCCAAGAATTTTCTGGTTACTCGAAACAAGCGGGACGCGGAGTTGACCGCTGTTACAAGGCGATCGAAGCATTGTTAGAAATTCCGCTCGGTGGTACTGCCATCGGAACTGGCCTGAATTGCCATCCAGATTTTGCTGAGACGGCCATCGCCTTGCTCAATGAGCGAACGGGATTTCAATTTCACCGCGCAGAAAATCCCTTCGAGGCGCAAGCCGCGCGGGACGCGTTGGTTGAGGCGCACGGTCAGCTTAATGCCATCGCAACCTCACTTTTTAAAATCGCCAATGACATCCGTTTGCTCGCCTCTGGCCCGCGTTGCGCAATCGGTGAGATCAATCTACCGGCCATCCAGCCGGGCTCATCCATCATGCCGGGAAAAGTGAATCCGGTTCTCTGCGAAGCGCTGACTATGGTTACGGCGCGTGTTTTTGGAAATCAAACCACCGTCACGTTTTGCGGTGCGAACGGCCAGTTCGAGCTTAACACGTATATGCCGCTCATGGGGCAAACGATGCTGGAGTCGATCCAGCTCCTCGCCAATGGCGCCGAAACGTTCGCAGAAAAATGCGTCTCCGGTATCACAGTGAATCGCGAGCGTTGCGAGGAGCTCATCGAGTTATCCTTTTCCATGATCACTTCGCTGGTTCCTTTGATAGGCTATGATCAAGCCGCCGCCATCGCGAAAGAGGCAAAAGCGACCGGAAAAACCATCCGCCAGCTGTGCACGGAGAAACTCGCCTCACTCGGGATGACCGCGAAGCAACTCACTGCAGCGCTCGACCCAATTTTGATGACTAATACGGAAGAATAAGAAAGATTGTGAATTGCTCCGAGAATCTGTAGGAAATCTGCGAAATGAAATATCCTACTCGATTTCAACAACGAACCTTGTGGAGCGCTGTGACTGGCGTGGCGATGCTTGTGCTCGGTTCTCTTCTTGTTGGCCTAGTATGGTTAATAGGGCAAATTTTCGGATTCCTCCAGCCTGTGCTGATTCCTCTTATTGTCGCGGGCATCATCGCTTATTTGTTAGATCCTATCGTTCGTTTGCTTGAAAAGCGCGGGCTTAGCCGCCTGTGGTCAGTGATTGGTGTTTTTATTGCTGTTTTAGCCGTGGTGACTTTGTTGGTAGCTGCGGTTCTTCCGGCGATTCAAGGTGGTAAGAAATTTTTCCGAGAAATACTCGAACCCTCTGCTAAGACTGAATCGGTTGCAGGGAATAATGACCCAGCTGCTGCCGAAGAGAGTGTTGAACCGGAGCCTAATCTTGTTCCGGCTTTAGCTCGCTCGCTTTATAACCTCCGCAACAAGTATCGCGTAGGTCCTATTGGTTGGATGCTTACGGAGACCAATCTTAAAGGCGAAGCCATTTCCATCGATACCGAGGCGAAGTCCCCTGAGACGCTAGATTTCTTCTGGCAAACTCGTGCGGGCAAAATTCTTTTTAAATACAAAGATGAGCTTACCCAGACAGGCACTCGCTGGCTTTCTGTCGGCTCCTCGAAAATTCTTGGGTTGCTGGGTTTGATTCTCGGTATGATTATGGTTCCAGTTTATCTCTTCTTTTTTCTGAATAATTCCGTATCCATTCACGAGCACTGGCATGAATACGTTCCGCTGCGCACGTCGCAATTTAAAACCGAGTTGGTGGAGACATTACAAGAGATCAACGGCTATTTGATTTCCTTCTTCCGAGGTCAAATGCTTGTCGCTGCAATCGATGGCATTCTCGTGGGCGTCGCTCTGTTTTTCTTCAATCTGCCATACGCGCTTCTGGTTGGAGTATTCATGGCTATTTTGGGATTTATCCCTTACATCGGAAACATTCTCTGTCTCATCCCAGCCTGCATCATCGCCTACTTGCATGCGCAAACCGGCACAAGCATTCCCTTTGATCTTGAGCCATGGCCTTATGTGGGTTGCGTGATTTTGATTTTTGCTGGCGTGCAACAGATCAACTCACTCTTGACCGCCCCAAAAATTGTCGGGGATTCAGTAGGGCTCCATCCGCTGACGGTGATTTTCTCTATGTTATTCTGGTCAGTGGTGCTCGGCGGTTTCGCTGGCGCGTTATTAGCTGTTCCTCTCTCAGCGGCGGTCAAAGTCATTTTCCGTAAATATTTCTGGGATAAAAAGCTACTTGAGTCCGTCACCGGATCCGAGGCGTAAGCATATATCGCCTGAAATTTAGGATTTTTTCAGGAAAGACAAGCTCCCTAAGAGATGGTAGATATTACCTCAATGTCCGATGAGAATGGAAAAAGTACTTCAAAAGAGGATGAAGTGATGCAGCAGGCTTACGCGAAAACTCGCAAAAGTCTGATCGCGAGGCTGGATAACTGGGAGGACCAACGCACTTGGGATGAGTTTTATCAAACCTACTGGAGGCTGATTTATGCAGTCGCTATCAAAGCCGGCCTCCGCTCCGAAGAGGCTTTTGACTGCGTCCAAGAAACCATCCTGTCCATTGCTAAACAAAGTAAGAAAAAACTCTACGATCCCGAACAAGGTTCATTCAAAACATGGCTGATGAATATGACGCGTTGGCGGATCAACGATCAATTTCGAAAACGTAAAAAAGACACGGCAATGATCGAAGGCGAATGGGCAGATGATCGCAAAACTGCCGTGATCGATCGGGTGGAAGATCCTAATGGGGATGTTTTGGAGCGGCTTTGGGATGTTGAATGGAAAAAAGGCATCGCCGACGCCGCTTTATCGCGAGTTAAGGCGCAAGTTTCTCCCAAGCAGTATCAGATTTTTGACTATTATGTCATTCGCCAATGGGATGCAGACAAGGTTCAGCAAAAGCTGAATGTCAGTATGGCACAGGTTTATTTGGCGAAACACCGCGTGGGTGCAGTTCTCAAGAAAGAGCTAGCAAAACTCGAAGAAGAGACTGAGTAAGTTATGCGAGCACCGTTACGCAGCCATCCGAGCATACCCGATCACGAAGTCCTGCGAAAAATCGGTGGCGGTGCTTACGGTGAAGTTTGGATGGCACGTGGTGTTACGGGTGCTCTGCGCGCGGTCAAAGTGGTTTGGCGTGAAGATTTCGATGATGAAAGAACGTTTGAGCGCGAATTCGAAGGCATCCTGAAATACGAACCGATCTCCCGCGATCATCCTGCTCTCGTCAACATTCTCCACGTTGGCCGCAGCCCAGATACGGGTTCATTTTATTACTACGTCATGGAGTTGGGTGATGACGTGAATACCGGGCAAGACATCAATCCCATCGAGTATGAAGCGCGCACCTTGCGACCCGATGGGAAAGTCAGCGTCCGCTGGGACACCTCAGTCTGCATCGATGTTGGCTTACGTCTCGCAGAAGCGCTGAATCATCTCCATCAAAACGGATTAGCTCACCGCGATGTCAAACCATCGAACGTCATTTTCGTAAACGGCAAAGCCAAGCTCGCGGACATCGGCCTGGTTGCCGCACGCGATCAAAGAACGTTTGTCGGGACTGAGGGATTCGTTCCGCCAGAAGGTCCAGGCTCGGCGCAGGCCGATATCTATTCTTTGGGTAAAGTGCTTTACGAAATCGCCACTGGAAAAGATCGCTTAGATTTCCCAGAGCTACCAGATGAGCTGCCCACTGGGCTGGAGCGCAAACGTTGGCTCGAACTGAATAAAATCATCTGCGATGTCTGTGATCCTAGGATCAACAAGCGCAATATCTCCACCGCAGGTGAACTTGCCGAAGCTCTTCATTGCTTGCAGCGCGGCACACGCAGGCGTCGTCCTGGGCTTTCCATTTGGGCGACCACTTTCATTCTTTTCGGCTTCGCTGGTTGGACTTCGTGGCATGTATTTAAAGACAGTGATTGGGTTCCATGGAATTATGTCGAGCCAACAAAACCGGTCATTGCTGAGCGATTGATTCGTATCGTAACCACACCAGATGGTGCTGAAGTTTATAACCAAGATGGTGAATGGGTCGGAAACACGCCGACTTCTA